>JANNAY010000588.1:0-4230 GCA_031384945.1 Deltaproteobacteria bacterium | reverse complement strand
CCGGCGCCGCCGTGTCGTCGACGTGGCAAGAGCCGCGTGGCCCGATCACCTTTGACAACGAAGAGCGCCGCAGCAGCGACGCGGTGCCGCTCACGCCCGAGCGCTGGCGCAAAGACTTCGACGAAGCCGTCCCCGACGACGCCGTCGTCTTCAGCGACATCGGCGGCCACATGCTCTTCAACCTGCACCACCTGCGCATCCGCCGGCACCAGCGCTTCGTGTTGAACCTCGCGTTCGGCTCGATGGGCCACGGCACCGTCGCGCCCATCGGCGCCAAGATGGCGCTGCCCGATCGCCCCGTCATCGCCATCGTCGGCGACGCCTGCTTCACGATGAACGGGATGGAGCTGTTGGCCGCCGTCGAATACGGCGTGCCCGTGGTGTGGATCGTCGAGGACAACGAGCGCCACGGCATCACCTGGCACGGCAGCAAGACGGTCTCGGGCGGTCGCGCGATGGAGTCGATCGTTTACAAACAGCCCCCGCAGGTCGGCGCCATCGCCCGCGCCATGGGCCTCTTCGTCGTCGACGTCGACGGCCCCGACCAGATGCAGGGCGCCCTCAAGGCCGCGCTCGCCTCAGGCCGGCCCGCCCTCGTGCACGTGAAGGTCGATCCCAACATCGCGCCGCCGCTCGGCGACCGCGCCAAGTCGATCTCTGGCTTTCGTCGCTGAGCTGAGCTGAGCTGAGGAGAAGAATCATGAACGCCGGCATTGTTTCCATTGATACTTGGTTTCCCGAAAATACGAAGAGCCAAAAGGATTGGCCGACCGACATCGTCGAAGGGTGGAAGAAGCGAGGCGGCGCCATCAACGGCGACGTCAGCGGCATCGTCGACGTCGTGACGCCGGGCGTGCAGAAGTGCCTCGACGCCATCGCCGACGGCGCCCACGACCCCTTCGGCGGCTGCCGACAGATTCACGTGATCGACGAAACAGATGAGTCGTCAGACCTCGAAGCCCGCGCTATTCGCCGTGTCATGGGACGCGCCGACCTGCAGCCCCACGAGGTCGACCTGCTCTTGACCCACGCCATGGTCAACGACGCCCACTGCACGAACCCCGGCGCCATCGTGCACCACAAGGTCGGGCTGCCGACGTCGACGTTGGCCTACGGCGTCGATGGCGTCTGCGCCTCGTTTCTGCTGCAGCTGCAGATCGCCTCGCGGGCCATTCGGTGCGGCGATGCGCGCAAGGTCGTCATCAGCCAATCGTCGGCGTGCACGCGCTTGATGCCGCCCGACGCGCCCTTCGCCCCCTTGTTCGGCGACGGCGCCTCTGCCGCCGTCGTCGCCGCCGTCGACGACGGCTACGGCTTGCTCGCTATGGCCAGCCGCACCTGGGGCGACATGCACAAGAGCTTCATGGCGACGGTGCCGGGCAAGCGCTGGATCGACGACGGCAAGGTGCAAGCGTGGAGCGGCGATCGCGTGGCGCTCAAAAAGATGCAGCTGCTGGCCCCCGATCTCTCGAAAGAGCTCATCGACGACGTCCTCAGCAAGGCCGGCGTCGCCCACGACGAGGTCGCCTTCTTCGCCTGCCACCAACCGACGCTGTGGTTTCTGCCGATCTGCCAAGAGCATGTCGGGCTGAAGCGCGCCCAGACGCAGCCGACCTTCGCCACCACCGGCACGCTGTCGAACGTCAACGTGCCGGCCCAGCTGGTCGCGGCCCAAGCGAGCGCCAAGCTCCACCGCGGCGACGTCGTCGTCGTGCTCACCATCGCGGGCGGCATGACGGCGACGGCGGCGGTGATGCGCTGGGCCTGAGGCAGATCTCAAGTACGGGCGTGCGTGGTCGATCCACGGCGCATGCGCGAACCCCAGCCTCCCGTCGCAGCCGCACGCGCCGCTGACGACGTCTACATCGGCGACAATGTCGTCATCGGATTCGGCGCACCGCGCACGTTGCTCTATCTGCACAACAGCCGCGTCCCGAGCGACGCCGACGCCGAGGCCGTCCGCGCTTTGCACGCACGGCTCGGCCGGCAGCTCGGCACTTGTGTTTGTCTCGTCCTCACCGACGGCGGCGCTCCCGGCCGCGCCCAACGTGAGCGCTCAGCGAAAGAATTCGGCAGCGTCGTCAGCGGCATCCGCAGCGCCATCGTCAGCGACTCGGCCACCGTGCGCTTCGCCATCGCCACGATGACCTTGATCATCAAGCACATCGCCAGCTTCAATGTGCCGTTTCTCGACGACGCCCTCGGCTTTCTCGGCCTGACTGTCAGCGAGACCGGGGCCTTGCGCAGCCAGCTGCGTCACCTCGCCCACGCGCTGCAGCCGGGTCGCTTCACGACCTTTGACAGCATCGCGGCGAAGAATGGCTTTCGCCACTCAACGCTTGGAGAGCACTCGCCCGTCGTCACCGGCCGCTGAGCGTGATTGCGGGCGCGCGCCGCGCAGCACTGCCGACAAGCTCACCATGCTGCCCACCGCGCCCTCAAAGCCGCTGAGCGCGGCCATGGCTTGTCCGAGGTGGTAGAGGTCGTCGGGCGTCTGCAGCTCGAGGCGCAGCTCCAACAGCAGCCTGTGCAACAGCGCATTCGCGGCACCCTTGCCCAGCACGGGCGACATCTTGGACAACGCGAGGTTGACCAGGTCGGCGTCGTGGTGGGCCTCGTTGATCATTTCGATGCCGCTCGTTCGGCTTCGAGCTCTGTGACCCGAGCGTGCGCTTTGTCGAGCGCGGTCCGCAGCGTCTCGACGAGTTGAATGGCCTCGAGGCTCTGCTGTGCCACCTCAGCGCGCAGCGCTTGAGATGCCTTCATCGCGTCGATGTTGGTGTTCATGCCGAACCAGCGAACGATGCGTCCGTTGACGTCGCGCAGCGGCGCGACGCGCGTGAGAAACCACCGGGCGATGCCGTCCTTGCCCTTCAAGGTGAACTCCATCTCGAACGGCGCCCCGCTCTCGAGCGACGCGCGCCAGCGCTCGATCACCTTTGGCAGCAGCGCAGGGTCGTGAACCTTCTCCCAACCCCACCCCTGCATCTCGTCGAAGGTCGTCCCGGTGTAGTCGTACCAACGGCGGTTGTAGTGATCGATGTGGCCGTCGGCCCTTGCCGTCCAGGCGAGCTCTGGCAGGTGGTCGATGAACGTGCGCATCTCGGCTTCGAGGTTCTCGGCCGCCTGTCGGGCGCGCACCAGCTCCGACACGTCGAACGCGACGACGAACACGCCGTCGGGGCGACCGTTCTCATCGAGCGACGGCTGGTAGGTGAAGTCGACGAAGTGGCTGGTCGTCGACGCGCCGTTTTGAATCTGCACCGGAACTGCTTTGCCCACGAACGGCACACCGCTCGTGTAGACGCCGTCGAGCAGCGTGACGAAGCCCTGCTCAGCGGCCTCGGGCAGGGCTTCAGCCACCGACTTGCCGACCAACGGACGGTTGCCCACCAAGGCGAGGTAGCTCGGGTTTGCCATCTCGAACACATGCAGCGGACCGCGCAGCACGGCGATCGCGGCCGGGGTGTTCTCGAAGAGGCGGGTCAGCGCCAGGTGACTGCTTCGTCGGGCGCCGCCCTGCGCGTCTGTCGCGTTTCGCCGCTGCGCGATGACGAGGGCGGCTGTCGACGCCAGCTCGGCGATCACATCGAGCTCACCCTGCCGAGGTGACGCCGCTTTCTTCTGGTAGAGCGCGAAGGTGCCAACGACGGCGCCGCTGGCGGAGAAGATCGGCGTCGACCAGCAGGCCCTGAGGTCGTGGGCGAGGGCCAACGCCTTGAACGCGGCCCATCGAGGGTCAACGGCGATGTCGTCCACGACGACGACCTTGCCGGTGGCCGCGGCGGTGCCGCATGACCCGACGTTGGGCCCGATGCTGATGCCGTCGATGGCGGCGCGGTAGGCCTCGGGCAGCCCCGGCCCTGCGCCGTGGCGCAACTTGCCAGCGTCATCGACCAGCAAGATCGACCCGATGACGCCAGGGCTCGACAGCTGCTCGGCGCCGCGGACGAGCAGCTCAAGCAGGTCGGCCGCGCTGTCGCCCAGCTGCAGCCGCTCGAGCACGCGCTTCTGGATGCGGAGGACGACGACATCGTCAGCGGCAACAAAAGAGCGCTCCATCATTGCGGTCACGTAACGTTGGAGGCCGCACGCAGCATGGCCGCGTCGCCAAGGGGCGCGATCACCGCGCCTCGCTGGGCAACGTCTCGAGGCGATCGGCGCGGCCGAGGGCCTGCCAGATCTCGCGCGCCCACGACGTCGACACGCCCGCGCGCCAGCTGTCGCCGG
>JANNAY010000534.1:0-4121 GCA_031384945.1 Deltaproteobacteria bacterium | reverse complement strand
CAGGCGCGGTGACAGGCGCGGTGACAGGCGCGGTGACAAGGGCGTCGGCGCTCGCGACGAGGGACGCATCGACGGTCGGGGCGTCACCGGCGACGGGCTCGAAGGGCTCGAGGGGCTCGGCGGGCGCGGCCGGCGCGACGGGCTCGAGGGTGAGCCCGAGGTCACTGCTCAACACGGGCGTGAGCGCCAGCCCAATTTCGTCGCCGGCAACGGGCATGAGCGCCAGCCCAATTTCGTCGCCGGCAACGGGCGTGAGCGCCAGCCCAATTTCGTCGCCGGCAACGGGCGGCAACTCAGGCGGCAGCGGCGCCACAGCGGGCGATCCAAAGGCTTCGTCGACGGCGTCGCCCCACGAGCCGCCCAATGCGCTGCTCAGCGACGGCGGCGGCAACGAGGCCGGCGACGGCGGCAACAATGATGGCGTGGGCTCCGGCTCCAACGACTGCGGGGGCTCCGGCTCCAACGACTGGGGGGCCTCCAGCTCCAACGACGGCGGGGGCTGCGGCTCGAGCGACGGCTGCGGCTCGAGCGACGGCGGCGGCTCGAGCGACAGCGGCGGCTGCGGCTCAAGCGCCTCGAAGGGCTTCGCCTCGAAGACCTCAACCTCTTCGAGATCGAGCATCGGCAGGTCTTCAGCAGACGACGGCTTGCTCTCGGCGTTCGTCGACGGCGGCGGCGCGAACGACGACGCAGGCTCAGGCGACGGCGGCGGCGCAAACGACGACGCAGGCGACAACGACGGGAACGACGACGCGGGCGCAGGCGACAACGACGGCGGCGACGCGAGCGCAGGCGCTAGCGACGGCGACGACGCGGGCGCAGGCGCTAGCGACGGCGACGGCGACGCCAGCCCAGGGGCCAGCGACGGCGTTGGCGGCGGCGGCGGCAGAGGCGCAACGGCCTCGTCGTCGTCGGCGCCGAGGAAACCGTCGGCCGGTCCGAAGGAGGGCGACGACGGAGGCGCAAACGACGGCGTTGGCGCGAACGACGGCGTTGGCGCGAACGACGGCGTTGGGGCAAAGGACGGCGACGGCGGCGGCGACGCCAACGGCGCATCAACATGCAGCGCCCACGCATCAGCCGGAGCCGCCGGCGCCGACACCGGCGACAACGTCGGCAACGTCGACGGCGGCGAACCCGCCGGCGGCGCGAACGACGGCGAGGGCGGCGCCGACGCAAACGACGGCGCCGGCGCAAACGACGGCGCCGCACCAAACGACGGCGCAGGCGGCGTCGACGTCAACCCCGCCGGATTGAACGCCGGCCGCGGCGGCGCCTCAAACCCCGGCGTCGTCGGAATCGCGCCGGAGGCGAAGCCCGGCCGCTGCGCCATCGGCGTAGCAGTGCGGACGAGGGTGCCGCCGATGACCGGGATGTCGTCGTCGCCCCCGCCGCCGTGGTCGCCACCCAGATCGAGATCGGTGCCGCCGAATTGCACCCCCAACGTCGCCGCCGACTGCTGCGTCGACGACGCCAACCCCGACATCTGCGGCCGCTGCTTCTCGCCCTGGTAGTGGCGGCGGATCCACGTCTCGATCTGCGTGTCGCCGGCGAGAAGCGCCTGCACGCGCTTGCCCGTCTTGAACTGGATCGCGTCGACCGCTTCGATGTTGGTCGGGTCGCTCATGGCGATGACGATGACGTCGCCTTTGGCCTCGCGCTTGACGCCCAGCGGAAACACGTGGTGTTTGACGACCAGCTCGAGGGGCAGCTCGGCGACCACGCGCGGGTGCAGGTCGTCGGCGGGGGCATCGGCGACGGCGACGCCGAGCTGGCGCGAGAGCACGCGCACGACTTTTTCTTCGCCGACGAAGCGCATCTGCACCAACACCTGGCCGAGGCGTCCGCCCCATTGGCGTTGGTGTCCGAGGGCCGACTGCAGCTGGTGCTCGTCGATCAGGCCGGATTCGATGAGGAGCTCACCCAGGCGCTTGCGACTCATGCTTCTCCGCCTCTAAGTGGCGCGTGTCGACGACGAACGTTGCGACCCTGCCACAGGCCACGTGCCTCGATCCACTCTGCGACGGGTTCAGCGGTGACGACGTGCGGAAGCCGCCTCAGCGCCCCATCCACGCCTGCAATTCGGCGGGCGTGATCACCCCGCGCTCCACCAGCAGCTCGACGAGCGCCCGAACGGCCCGCAGCTGCTGCTCGGCCAACACCCGCAGATCGTCTTGCGCCGCCGCCCGCGGCGCCACCGA
The DNA here is from genome assembly GCA_031384945.1 of Deltaproteobacteria bacterium. GTDB lineage: Bacteria > Myxococcota > UBA727 > UBA727 > VGSZ01 > VGSZ01. The sequence goes on along the minus strand of JANNAY010000534.1, from coordinate 1,920 downwards.
CGGCGGCGCCATCTGCGGCGGCGCCAGCGGCGGCGCCATCTGCGGCATCTGCGGCGGCAGGCTCGCGGGCGCGGGCGCTGGCGCGCGCCCCATGTTGCCGCCGGCGTTGTTGGTGAACGCCATGCCCGGGTCGTCGCCGGAGATGGAGCTGTCGAAGCCGCCGCCGCCGCCAAAGAAGCGTCCGATGGCCTGCATCACCTGCGTCTCGCCGGCGATCAGGGGCTCGATGCGCAGGCCGACGCGGCGGCTGAGGTCGTCGATGGCGACGACGTTGAAGGGGTCGGCGACGGCGACCTGCAGCGTGCGCCGCTCTTGGATGTACTGGACGGGCAGCAGCAGTCCCTTTTCGCAAGTGGCCCGATCGATGCGCTCGAGGATCTGGGCGGGGACGTTGATGGCGTCGGTCGGTCCGATTTGCGCGCGCGGGATGTTGAGCTGGCGCGACAGGGCTTTGACGAGCAGGTCTTCAGACAGCGCGCCCATGCGCACGAGAATGGCGCCCAGGCGCCCGCCCCACTGCCGCTGCTCGTTGAGCGCGGCGTTGAGCTGGGCGTCGTTGACGACACCGGCTTTGATCAACAGGTCGCCGAGGCGGATTTGGGTCATTCCACGCCACGTTAAGGGACCACGCCGCCGGCTTCCTCTTTGTGACCGCGGCCTGTCCGGATCGGACGAGCGTTCTGCGGCGCGTTCCGCGTGATCGCTACCATCGAGCCATGCGTGAAACGCCGACCCACGGACCGTCCGTCGACGTCGCTGTCGACGAAAACGGCGCCGCCGCCCTCGTTGTCGGCGGCCTCGTGCTGGTGCTGCCGCTGCTGCTGTTCTCGTGGTTGTGCGTCGCCGCCGACGTCGTCACCGCCGTCGGCGCAGCGGTGCCAGCCAACGCCGGCATCGACGTCTTCGCCGCGGTGTCGCTCACGTCGTTGTTTGCGCTCGTGGCGCGGGCGCTGCCGCGAGAGGTACGTGCCACGACGACAGCCGCGCGTTGATCGCGGCGATCGTTCGCTCTTTCACCGCCGAGAGCGACGGCGTGCGCACCAGCAAGCGCTCGAGGTTCGTGACGCCACCCAACGTCGACGACTGCGTGATGCCGCACGGAACGATGTGCTTCGTGAAGCGCTCGAGGTCTGTCGTGACGTTGAGGGCAAACCCATGGCGCGTGATGCCGCCGCCGAGCCCGACGCCGATGGCACAGACCTTCTGCGGCACGCGCTCAACCTGGTGAAAGTTGCAGCCCAGCGTCTCTTCGTCGACGACGGCTGCGTCGGCCCAGACGCCGGTCAAGAAGTGGCCGTCAGCGTCTTTGCCAGCGACGGCGCGGGCGCTGTCGACGCCGAAGCCTTTGACGACGTCGACGATGGCGCCTTCGACGGCGCGGACGTAGCCCACGACATCGCAGCCGAGGCTCGTGGGCCCCAACCGCAGCAGCGGATAGCCGGTGAGCTGCCCCGGACCGTGAAACGTGACGTCGCCACCGCGGTCGGCAAAGGCGACGTCGATGCCGTCGGCTTCGACGACGTCTTTGGCGGAGACGAAGAAGCCGGTGCCGCCCTTGCGCGTGATGGTGATGGTGGGCCGGTGTTCGATCAGGACGAGGGCGGGGCCATCGACGTCGACGCGGGCCATTTCGGCGCGCATGACGGCGAGGCCTTCGTCGTAGGCGACGTCGCTGCCGAGGTCGATGACGCGGAACATGCGCCGGTCTAGCATCCCGGCCCATGACCGTCGTCGTCGACAATGAGCACGTCTTTCTCGACCGCGACCCCGTGCACAAGCGCGTGATCCTGCGGCGCACCGACAGCAAATTCGCCATGGCCGACGTCGACAGCGTCTTCGCCCCCATCGTCGCCGCGCTCACCGGCATCGACGGCTGGGGCTTGCTGCTCGACATGCGCCGCGCCCCCGCCCGCGTCGAAG
>JANNAY010000479.1:0-6196 GCA_031384945.1 Deltaproteobacteria bacterium | reverse complement strand
CCAGGCTGCGGTGCAGGTGCCGCTCGCTCACGTGCAGCGTTCGCGCGAGACCAGCCACGCCACCGTCGTCGACAGCGGCTGGTTCGACGTCGCCAACTCGTTGGGCGACGTCGACGGCGTCTTTGCGCGCTCCGACAACGTCGACGCAGGCGAGCACCTGACGCTGTCGGGCTTCGACGTCTGCGACGGCCTCGTCGTCGACAGCGCTGTCGTCGAGGTCACCGGCCGCACGCAGTACGACAGCGGTCCGTATGCGCTGACCCTCGCCATCGACGCGGGCGGCCTGGCGACCACGCTCTCGTCGTCGACGACCACCACTGTGCGGCTCGACCTCGGCCCGCGGTCCGTCGCCGAGCTGCGTGCGCTCTCCGTGCGCGTCGGTCTTGGGCACCATGAGCGCCGCGACTCCGACGCCTTTGTCGACGGTGTCCGCCTCGTCATCAGCGCGCACGTCGAGGGCCCCGTCGTTGGCGAAGGCGAAGGAGAGGGCGAGGACGTCGTGGGCGAAGGAGAGGGCGAGGACGTCGGCGGCGAAGGCGAAGGAGAGGGCGAGGACGTCGCAGGCGAAGGCGAAGGAGAGGGCGAAGGCGAAGAAGACGAAGAGCCCGAAGGAAAAGAAGAAGACGGCGACGACGGCGACGACGCGGGCGGCTGCGCGGGCACACCAGCCGTCTCATCACCTCTGATGATCGCTGTCGTGTTGTGGAGGTCGAGGCGGCAATCTCCGCACCGTCGTTGCTGAAGGCATCGGTTCCGCGAGGCGGGCGTCACGACGCGGCACCCCTGACCCGGTGGGCTGATGTTTCTGCACATCTCGCAGATTTGAAGGTTCCCCTGGCCCCGAAACGGGGAAGTCGACACCCGTGACGTCGTCGAAACTGAGACCGCGCTCGCAGCCTGCGACGACGATCCCGAGTGTGACGAATCCTTGAGCGCGGTCTCTCGCGTTTCAGGGTGTACTGAAAGACGAGCTGCGCGCGGCCATTTCTGGCGACACGCGTTCGCGCGCAGCGATGGCGCGGACCGCCTCGCCCACCGTCGCGATCTCGACGGCACGGTCGAGGTGGGAGAGCTCGTGGTCGAGGTCCTCGAAGGGAGAGAACACCTCGAACTCGGTGATCAGCAGCCGGGTCAAGTCGGCGAAGCGGTCGTCGGCGCGCAAGCGGTGGGCGGGCAGGTCGATGATCTCGCAGACCAGGCCCCAGGCGCGGGCGAGGTGGCCGTCTTCGTCTGCGTCGTCGGCGAAATCAGCTGCGCGAATCTGCTGCCAGGTGCGCTCGGGGCGACCCGCGATCCATGCGGCCAGGCGGGCGCGCTGACGACGGGACTCGACGGCGGCGACGACGGCGATGACGGCGACGAAGAGGACGCCGGCGACGATGACGGCGACGCCCACGTTGATGGCGTCTTCGGCTGTCGTCAGGTGAAGGTCGATCAAAGTTGGCATCTCAAGGGATCGTGAAAGGTCACACCGCCAAGCGGGCGTCGAGCGCAGCGGGGCGAACGCCGTAGTCGGTCAGGGTGCAAAAGGCGCCCGCGGCCACGAGCACGTCGGTCTTTGTCGTCGTCACCACGCCAACCACCGACATGCCGGCGGTCTTGGCCGACAGCACGCCGTTCTTCGCATCCTCAAACGCGACGCAGCTGGCGGGGTCGAGGCCGAGCCGGGCAGCGGCCTTCAAGAAGATGTCGGGCGCAGGCTTGCCATGCACGACGTCTTCGGCGCCGACGACGACGTCGACGCGAGCGTGAAGGTCGCAGAGGTCCATGACGATGGCGCGGTTCTCGGCAGGGGCCGCGGTGGCGATGGCGATGGGGATCTTCTTGGCGCGCAGCGCATCGAGATACGCGAGCAGGCCCGGCATCGGCTTCAAGTGCGCCTGAGCGAGCGACCGGTAGAGCGACTCTTTCTCCCACGCGTAACTGCGGGTTTCTTCGACGGTGAGCGTGCGCTGCAGCAGGTCGGGCAGGATCTCTTCGTTCTTCTTGCCGGCGTAGTGCTGCTCGAACTTTTCGACGGTCAGCCCGGTGACGCCGAGGCGCGTGGCCGTCTGCATCCAGGCGGTGGCGTGAAAGCCCATGTTGTCGACGAGGGTGCCGTCCATGTCGAAGATGGCGGCGACGGGGGCGCTTCTCGAAGTCATCAGCGGGGTGTGTTGCCTTGCAGCAACTTCTGCAAGCGCGGCGCGAGAGCGCGGGCGTGGTCGGCGTGGGCGCGGGTGCCGGGGTGCCAGAGACAGCCCTCGCCAGTGCGAAGCGGCGGCACACCGTCGACGAAGAGGACGCCAGCGCCGTCGAAGTCGTCGGCGTCGAGCGGTCGCTGTGGCGGCGCGCTGTCGACGTCAGGCGGCAACACGAAGCGCCGCGCGGGCAGATCGTCGTCGAGCAACTGCTGCCAGCGCGCGCGAAAGCGGCCCGGGTCGGGGGCGCCGTCGGCGTGGTCGTTGCCGCCGAGGGCGATGACGACGTCGTCGGGGGCCCGCGCCAGCGTCGTCGTCGACCACAGCTCGGGCACCGTCAGCGGGCCCTCGTCGCCGGCGTAGTCGCGCACGACGCCGCGGCCGCTCCACGCGACGACGGCGATGTCGCGCTCGACGGTGTCGGCGATGAGCAGGGGCCAGGCGCGGGTGATGTCCATGTTGTCGGGCGCGGGTTTGCACGACGGACCGCCGCGCTCGCCGTCGGGCCCAGCGACGTCGCCAGCGATGCCGAAGCCGGTGGCGAACGAGTCGCCCAGCACCAACAGCGTCTTCGTCGGCAGCGCGGGTGGCGGCAACAAACGACCTTCGTCGACGACGACCGCGACGATGCGGACGGCGCCGTAAAAGGCCTCGCTCTGCTTGACCAGCCGCACGGTGGTGGGTGTCGCTGCCTCGATGACGACATCACCGCGCACCTGCTCGACGCGTTGGTGCACACGTCGCCGCGCGTCGTTGTCGTCGAGCGTCAACAGCAGCCGGTTGCCGCCGTCTTCGAAGGGGAGGTCGTCGGTGGCGATTGCGTCGTCGATCAGCACGCGCGCGCGGCCGACGAAGCGAAAGGTGATCCCGGCCGACGACCAGCGGAGGCGCGCGCCGTCGTCGTCGATCTCGGCGGCGCCGAACAACGCGATGCGACGGTCGGCTGGGGCGAATCCGCCGGCGACCGCGAGGTTGTCGTCGTCAACACCGTCGCCACAGCCGCTGCCGAACGAGAAGCAGCAACCCGCCGAGACCGCGAGCGCCAGCAGCTGTCGACGGGTGCGCACCTCAAACCACATGTCCCGCAAGCTTGCACAGAGCGCCCGCTCGTTTCACTCTCACCGCCGGAGACGCCGACGACGTGGGCAAAGACCTGCCGCGAGAAATGGGACAGTACCGGCTCGAAGACAAGCTGGGCGCCGGAGGCATGGGCGTCGTCTACCGCGCCGTCGACACCTCGCTCGACCGGCAGGTCGCCATCAAGATGATGCACACGTCGAGCACCCTCGGTGACGACGTCAACATCGTCGAAGTGCAGCAGCGCTTCTTGCGCGAAGCCAAGGCCGCCGGGCGCATCAAGAACCGACACGTCGCTGGCGTGTTGCAGCTCGGCACCTCTGAAGAAGGCGACCCCTACATCGTGATGGAGCTGCTGCACGGGCAAGCGCTCTCGCGGGTGATTCACAAGGGCGGGGCGATGAAGCCGGCGCGCGCGGTGCACATCGCGCGGCAGATCTGCAAGGGCATGCAGGCAGCCCACGATCTCGGCGTCATCCACCGCGATCTCAAGCCTGCGAACGTGATGCTCGTCGACGAAGAGGGCGACGCCGACTTCGTGAAGATCCTCGACTTCGGTGTCGCCAAGCTGACCGACGAGACAGGCGCGCAGGGCCTCACGCAAGCTGGCGCGCTGCTCGGCACCTTGCCGTTCATGGCGCCCGAGCAGATCTCGTCGAAGCCCGTCGATGCCCGCACCGACGTGTATGCCCTCGGCATCATCCTCTACCGCATGTTCACCGGGCTCACGGTCTGGGACTGCGACAGCCTCAGCGACATCGTGCGGCACCAGCTGTCGTCGACGCCGCCGTCCATGTTCGAGCGCGTGACCAACCCCGCGTTCTCGCAGTTGATGGACCAGGTCGTCCTCAAGTGCCTCGAGAAAGAACCCGCCCGCCGCTGGCAGTCGATGCGCGAGCTCTCGGTCGCGCTCGAGCAAGCGCTCGCTGCGCCAATCGTCGCCACACAAGCGAAGACCATCGTGCGCGCGATGGGCAGCAGCAACGATGCGACCGTCGCGCACGAGGCGCACGACAACCCGCCGACGCCGGGCACGTCGCCGACGGGCAACGTCGTCCTCGCCGACGACGACGACGAGAACGTCTTTGACGACGACCTCGGCGCCACCTCTGCCGACGTGGTCGCGCTGGCCAGCCAGCGCACCGCGGTGGCGAAGCCGCTGGCGCCGACTGTGCCTGCGGTGCCGTCGCGCATGGCCACGCAGGTTGAGATTTCCGTTCCTCTTTCGCGGGCCCAGGCGCCATCCACCGACCTTGTCGCGCGCGCGCCGCTGTCGCAGCAGAAGCTGCCACTGGCAGCCCTCGCCGGCGCCGCGGTCGCAGCGATCGTCGCCGTCGCCGTCGCCGTCGGCATCGCGGTCGCGTCGTCTTCGTCTTCGTCGTCGACGTCGACCACGGCCGCGGCGTCGATCGCACCGCCAGCGCCGCAGCCCATCGACGACGCGCCCGCCCTCGTCGTGCCGTTCGCCGAGAAGCCGGTCACGAAGCCCATCGAGCCGGTCGACGCGAGGACTGGCGTCGAGCCGGTCGCCGTCACGAAGGCTGGCGAGCCGGTCGCCGTCACGAAGGCTGGCGTCGAGCCGGTCGCCACGAAGCCCGTCGAGCAGCCTGTCGCGCCCGTGGCCGCGAAGCCCGTCGAGAAGCCGAGCGAAAAGCCGAGCGAGAAGCCGAGCACCGGGCCGAGCGAGAAGCCAGTCGTCGACAAAGTGGCCGAGGCAACAGCGGTCGAGGCGAAGAAGCAGGCCGAGGCGAAGAAGCAGGCCGAGGCGAAGAAGGCGGCCGAGGCGAAGAAGGCGGCCGAGGCGAAGAAGGCGGCCGAGGCCAAGAAGCCCGGCGGGTTCGTGCGCGTGCGCACCACTGAAGGCGGCGGATGATCGTCGCTGTCGTGGTGCTGTGGAGCGTGGCGCAGCAAGCGCCGGATCCGTCGACGACGCCGTTGCCTGGCGACGACGCGGTACGGCTCGAAGACAAGGCGTTCAAGGCGATCGAGAACGAGAAGTGGTGCCTGGCGATGCGCTTGTTCGAAGCAGCGCACCAAAAAGGGCCCGCCGCCGGTCTGCTTGAGAACGCAGTGCGCGCCGCAGAATTCGCCAACGACTTCGGCAGCGCGCTGCGCTTCGCCGACGAGATCAACGCCATCGCGTCGGCGCCGAAGCCGCAGAAGGCGGCGGCGAAGAAAAAAGCGCAAGAGTTGGCGAAGAAGATCGCGAAGGGCGGTCCGGGCACGCAGTGCGCGACGCTCGACGAGCTCGCGCCGCCGCCGGCGCCAACGTCCACGGCGCAGCCGACGACGACGACGACGACGACGACGCCCACAGAGGCGCCGCCGCCGCCGCCGGCCGACCTGCGGCCGTTCGCGCTCGTCGGCGCGGGCATCGGCGGCGGCGTCGTGCTCATCGGCGCGGCCACCGCCGGCGTTGGCCTCGTGCCCTGGTTCGCCCACGCGTCCGCGATCGAGAAGATCAACGCGGCCGAGGGCGACAAGGGCGACGCCGAGGGCCTGCAGCAAGAACAGGCGGCAGCCCGCGCCGGCTGGGAGAGCTACGGCAGCGCCCTCACCGTCGCCGGCGCCGTCGTCTCCGGCATCGGCGTCGCCGTCGTCGTCGGCGGCCTCGGCTACGGCTTGTTTGGCCCAGACCCCACAGCTTCGGAGGGCCCATGACCCCTGTGCTCACGCGCCTCGCCCTCATTGTCACCGTCGTCGTCAGCGCCGTCGTTGCCGGCGCGTTCGGCGCTGCCTGCGACCTGCCAGCCGATGCGCCCTACGGCCGGCCCTGCGCCAGCAGCGGCGACTGCGGTGACTACGTCTGCGACAACGCCGTGTGCGTGCCCAGCGTCGGCTTCCTCTCCACCGAGGGCGAAGGCGAAGAAGGCGAAGGCGAAGGCGAAGAAGGCGAAGGCGAAGAAGGCGAAGGCGAAGAAGGCGAAGGCGAAGGCGAA
>JANNAY010000470.1:0-3215 GCA_031384945.1 Deltaproteobacteria bacterium | reverse complement strand
CTCGGTGATGCCCTCTCCGCGAAGCGTGAGAGGGTGGCGCGCAGCGCCGGGTGAGGTGCGCCGTCGACGACGATGCCGCTCAGTCGGGATCGCCCGGCAGCATGCGCTCGGGCAGCTCTTCACCGGGCTGCAGCGCGGCGTAGCGGACGGCGGCGTCGACGAGGGCGGCGACGTCGTCGATGCCGACGTCGGTGCGCGTGTACGTCGAGCGCTTTTTTCCTGACAGCTCGACGGCGCAGGGCCGGTCGCAGCACTTGAGGCAGTGCACCTGCTCGACCTTGAACAGCTCTTTGAGCCCGCGCTCGCGGCGCAGCGCTTTGACGGCGTCGTAGAGCTTCTCGCCCGTCGACGACTTCGTCTGCTCGCACCGCTCACAAATTTCGAGAAGCACCCGGCTCACGCGGCGACGAGAACAACTCCAGCGCGCTTCGACAACGCCCGAAGACCTCACCCCCTCGCTGCGCTCGGACCTCTCCTCGGTCGCTCGCAGAGCCTCCTCGCTGTGGAGAGGCGCAATCAGGAGCCGACTCATCGAGACATCATCGAGCTCGTTCATTGCGAGTCCGCACTACCTCGCGCGCGGCGAGCACCAGCAGGCCGCCCGCGCCTTTGACGAGGCCGTGACTGCCGGATTTCACCTCTCCACAGCGAGGCTTTGCGAGCGCCTGCGGGCCGCGTTCGCGCATCGGCCTGGAGAGGTCCGGCGCAGCGAGGGGTGAGGTCCCGTGGCATCGTCGCGGTCGTGCTTCTGACGAACCCCCACCGGTGGCCCGGGCTGCGCGTCGTCGACGGCCCCGATGTCGACGGCTGCGGCGTCGGCTTCGTCGTCGCACTCGACGTCAACAACGCGGTTCGCCTCGGGGCGCGGCCGGCAGACGTCCCGGTGCGCTGCGACCCTGCGGGGCTGCGGCCGCGCTTGCCGTGGTGGCGCGATCGCGCTGACCTTTTGCACGAGCACGACGACGACGACGACAACGACGACGACGACGGAGCCGGCGTCGAAGGCGTCGCCCACTGGATCGCCGCCACCGACGACGGCTGGGCCGGCTCCATCGACGGCCTCGCCGGCGGTGTCGTGCTCGCGGCCGGCAGCTGGCGCGTCGCCCTCGTCGACGACGTTGGCGCGGTTCCCTCGGTGACCGTGCGCGATGGCGGGCTCGTCGGGCGGCCCATTGGCTTCAACACCGAGGGTGGGATGCAATGGCTCTCGCTCGCCGCTCCTGGCTTCTACGTCGAGCGGGCCAAGAACCCTGCGCGTTGGTTGCGCAGACGGCGCGAGAGCGGTGTCGCCCTCGACGATCTGCGGCGCAGCAAGCTCCTCGCTGGCGTCGTCGATCCCGAGCGCGCCAAGGCGATCGCTGTCGCCGCCGACGGACGCGTGCCGCACATCGACCTCAGCTACGACGGCGACGTCAGCGCCGGCGACGTCGTCAAAAACGGGTGGAGCGCCCTTGAGCACTTCTCGCGCCTCATCGGCGAGCCGCTGACGTGGGAGCGCGATCGGCCACGGATGCAAGCGCGCTTCGACGCCGCCCCCGCCGCCACCGTCGACGACGTCGCGGCGCTCGCGCGGGCCCTCGACCCGATCGGGTGGCAGCGCGAGCAGCAGCTGCGCGAAGAGTGCGCGATGGCGGTCGCGCTGCACGGCGTCGACGGGACACCGCGATGAGATGGCCCGGGCTGCGCATCGTCGACGGACCGCCGTTGCCCATCGTCAGCGACGTCGCGGTCTTCGCCGCCAACATCGGCGTGCCCCTGCGCCTCGCCGAGAACGGCGCCGCGGAGTTTCCGTGGGAGGTCGACATCGAGGTCGACAGCTGGCCGTCGACGTCGTCGCGCTCGATCGTCGCCACGGATGACGGCTGGACAGGCGATGGCGTCGACGTCAGCAGCGGCGTCGTCTCCGCCGGCAAATGGACGCTGGCCCTCGACGACGACGTCGGCGCCCTCGTGGGCCTGCGGCGGGTGCGTGGGCGGGCGTTCGCGCGTCCGCTCGGGCTGCGGCGGCGCGGGCGCATCACGTCGGTGTGGATGATGGTCGACACGCCCTTCTCGTGGGGCCTCGTCGACGACGAGGGCTTTCACCGCGTCACGCGGCTGGTGGGCGCGTCGATCGCGTTGTTGGCGCAGTCGGCGCAGTCGGCGTCGGTGGATCCGCCGTTGGCGAAGGCGATCGCCGTCGCCTGCGACACGCGGGGCGCGCCGCGCGTGCTCGGCTTCGACGGACGCGTCGGCTGCACGAGCCCCGGCACGACGCCGCGGCAGGTGTTCCACCAGCTGGTCGGTGGACGCGCCAGCGCTGCGCGCGCCTTGTGGAGCGAGACCACCGCGGCCTCTGTCGACGACGTCGCGGCCTTTGCGCGGTCGCTCGATCCGCGGGGCTTCGCGCGCGAAGAGCAGCTGCGCGAAGAGTGCGCCATCGCCGCGACGTTGGCGCCATGAGCGACGCGCGCGGTGGAGCCTGGCGATGAAGTGGCCCGGCGTGCGCGTCGTCGGCGGTGACGCGGTCGGCGGACTCGGCGCTGGCGCCGTGCTCGCCGTCGAGCTGGGGCTGTGGCACTGGCGCACGCGGCGCGAGAGCCGCGTGCCGTATTGGGTCGGCGCCATCGACATCGGCGCCGAAGACGAATCCTTCGACGACGCCGACGCTGCCGACGCTGGCGCCGACGCGGGCCGCGACCCCGTCGCCTTTGCCGCCGACGCAGATGGCTGGCGCTCGCGCGAGCAGACGGTGCCGCTGTCGCAGGGATCGCTGCTCGACACCGGTCCGTGGCGCATCGAGCTCGTCGACGACGTCGGCGCGCTGCCGTCGCTGCGGCGCCGGGGCGCGCTCGTGCTCGCGCGCCCGGCGGGGTTTCAGCGCAACGCGCTCGGCGAGCCCGGCGTGGTGTGGCTGCTCGTCAACGAGCCGACGTCGTGTCTCGTGCTGTGGGACTCGGGCCGCGTGCAAAAAATTCCCCGCTGGACGGGCACACCGCTGCCGCAGCGCAACCACACGGTGCTCGACGTCGAGCGGGCCAAGGCGCTGGCGTTGGCGGTGCCGTCGACGGGTGCGTCGTCGTCGGTGGCGCTGTCGTTTGATGGTGCGGTGACGTGGAAAGAGAGCGGCCGTCGCCGGGGATCGTCGCTCGAACAATTCTGCCGCTTGATCGGCCGACCGTTGATTCACGAGCGCGACCGCGACGACGCCGCCGCCGAATTCGCCGCCGTCGAAG
>JANNAY010000384.1:0-2798 GCA_031384945.1 Deltaproteobacteria bacterium | reverse complement strand
CAAGAACAGCCCCGGCACGTCGGTCGCGCGGACGACATCGGCGACGCCGGCGTGTCCGAGCAGCACATGGTAGAGGGTCTTCTCGTTCGGAGCAGCAAAGACACCGAGGCCCGAGCAGGCGTTTCCCTGTGGGTCCATGTCGACCAGCAGCACCCGCTTCTTCTGCGCCGCCAGCGACGCCGCCAGATTCACGGAGGTGGTGGTCTTGCCGACGCCCCCCTTCTGGTTGGCAACACCCACCACCCGCGCCCGCTTCGCTGCGGTGGCAGGGGACGCAGACGCAGGGGACGCAGACGCAGGGGAAGACGGTGCGGGCGTCTGCGTTTTGGGGGCGACTTTGGTCATCAAGATCCTCCGGAAGTGGGCGGGGCGCGGCCGTTTTCGCTGGCGTGGCGGCCTGTTCGCGCGGCGTGCGACGGCGTTTCCTTCTCACGGTTTGGATCGCGAGTCCACGAAAGTCCTCATCAGATGTTTCACGTGGAACATGGAGCGTGACCGTGTGGAGTTTGGCCCGATTTCGCGGTGGGCGTCGAAGTGTGCCACGGCCGCCCCGCAGGGCAGATGTCCTGCTAACTCATTGAAATCACGCACACTCCGGAGCGTTCAGAACGGATGTTTCACGTGAAACCCCACAGGAAACCGACAGTCCGCTCCACAACTTCACCCCGGTGTTTCGACAGCTTCCCCACGGCGAAATTGGGCCCCTGAACACCGGACATCAGGCGCGCCGCACGATCAAAAGCCCGTGTTTGAGTGGTTCCAGCGCGCGATCCGGATCAGCGGCGGCCCGTGGGAGCGTCGGAAGGTCGTAGGGATGCCACGTGATCGCGCCGGGACCCCATGTGGCGGCCTCCGTTTCCCACGTGTCGCGCTCGTGGTGGCTGCTCCACGCCCAAAGCGCACCAGCCGGAGAGTGTCCTGCGCGCACATACGGCCAGAGGTTTCCCCGGACGCCCGCCGAAAAGGTCGCCCGCGACAACACCGACGAAGCCGTCAGCGTCTGCGTCGCCTCCGCAGACTGAGCCGTCTGCAGCGAAGACGCGGTCGCCGGCGGAGACGTGACCGTCACCTTCTTGAGCCCCAATTGGCCGGCGGCGATTTGCAGGAAGGACGCACGTTTGCGGGCCGGCTCGACCAGGGTGACGGGCACCTCCGGCCAGAGGATCGCCGCGACGAGTCCAGGGAAGCCGGCGCCGGAGCCGACGTCGAGCAAGTCGGTGGGGGTGCCCAGCTCCCGCTCGGCCAGCAGCAGGGGCAGGGCGCAGTCGAGGTAGTGGACGACCGCGGCGGCTTCTTCGCCGTCGACCCGCGTCAGGTTGTGCGTCGGGTTCCACTTCAAGACGAGCGAGAAATGGACGGCGCACGCTTCGACGACGCGGGCGTCGAGTCCGGCGTCGCGCAAAATTGCCTGAAAGCGCGAAAGGGTCGGGGTCATGAATTGGCTCCATCAGGCGCGGAGGGAGGGGCGGGGCTTGCCCCCGCCGTCTTCTCATTCGGGGCAGAGCGGGAATCCAGCCAGAGGGTCACCGGGCCGTCGTTGACCAGCGAGACCTTCATGTCGGCGCCGAAGACGCCGGCGGCGACCTTGAGCCACGGACACTTCGCGCGGGCGCCGGCGGCGAAGCGGTCGCAGGCGGCGCGGGCGGCGTCGGGGGCCATGGCGGCGGTGAACGAGGGACGGTTGCCCTTGGAGCGTCCTGGCGACAGGTCTGCCGACAGCGTGAATTGGGAGATGGCCAAAAGACCCGGGCCCATGCCGCCTGCCTGATGGTCAGCGTGCAGGTCTGCCAGCCCGCGGCTCATCTTGCCGGCAGCGTCTGGGAACACGCGGAGGGCGAGCAGCTTGTCCAGCAGCCACGCCTCGTCAGCGGGGCCATCGCCGGACATGGCGCAGACGAAGACGACGAAGCCAACGTCTATGGCGCCGACGACGGCCCCGTCGACGACGACGTTGGCCCCTGAGACCCGTTGCACCACCGCCCGCATGCGTTCCTCCAACCCCGGGCACCAGGACCGGGACCGGAGGCAGCGCAGCGGACGGCGGGCGTTCCTTCAATGGGGCGTTAGTTCAGCGGCGCCAACGTCGGCAACGGCGTCGTCGCAGTTGGTGTCGTTGCTGTCGTCACACGCAAGTGCGGCTTGAGCTTGTCGAGGGTCTTGGGTCCGATGCCCTTCACCTGCAGCAGCTGGGTGACGCGGGTGAAGGGCTTCTTGTGCCGCAGGGCCAGGATGGCGTCGGCCTTTTTGGGACCGATGCCGGGCAGGGTGCAGAGCTCCTCCACCGTCGCCTGGTTCAGGTCGACGACGACGGAGACCCTGGCTTTGCTGCCCTTGTTGTCTTTGTTGGCGCCTTCGTCGTCGACGTCAGTGACGGCGGCGGCGAAGACGAGGACGGCGGCGCAGACGGAGGCGACCATTCAGGCGGCCACGCGGCGGTCGTCGTCGCGGTTCTCGTTGGCGGCGTCGCGGGGCTTCGGGTCCATCATGATGATGCGGCCGCCAGCGACGACGGGGATGGCGTTGAGCTTGAGGCTCCAGTGGCCGTTCTTGGTCTCGAAGGCGACGCCGACTTTGGTCCAGTAGGCGCCGCGGCCGTCGGGGCGGTCCTCGACGACGAAGAGCTCTTTGTAGCGGCGGGTCGTCGGCAACGATGCCGGGTCGGCAGCGGCGCCCTCCTGGCTGTCGAAGCCGCTGGCGGTGCGGCTGTGGGTCTGCAGCTGGGTCTGGGTCTGTTTGGCTTCGTTCTTCATGGGCTTCTCCTGTCGCCGGTCCGTTGTGGTTGAGTTTGGAATCGAGTG
>JANNAY010000460.1:0-2492 GCA_031384945.1 Deltaproteobacteria bacterium | reverse complement strand
CAACCGCTCGCCCGTCGTCGAGCAATGCGCGAGCGCTGCGCGGCGGGCGACGTAGACGGCGCGGGCGCCTTCGCCTTTGCCTGTGTCGACGCGCACGACTTCGAAGGGGCGAAAGCAGAAGCCGCAGATGCAGGCCTCGCGCTCTTCATCGGGCACGACGGGCGACGGTGCCTCGCAGTGCGGACAAAACAGCGGCCGCACGAAGCGATCGTTCTCAGCGTCCCAGACGGGCGGCAGCCGCGCGGATTTGACGTCGTCAGCGTCGTTCATCAGCCGGCTCCAATGATCACGTGCGAGGGCTCGAGCAGCCGGCCGCCAGCGCCGATGCGGCCGCAGCGCAGCACATCGACGACGACGTCACGCTTGCCCGCCGCGCGCTCGACCAGCTGGTGCCGCCGCGGATCGAACATCGTCAACCCCGGCCGCGGGACCTCGAAGCCGTACAAGCCGGCGGCGAGCACGGCGCCGCCGAGGTCTTCTTCGACGACGACAGCGACGGCTTCGCCGACGTCTTTGAGGTCATCGCCGTCGGCGCGGGCGGCGCCGCCGAGAAAGACCGCGAGGGCGTCGACGAGGGGCAGCAGGTCGGGCTCGATGAAGCGCGTGACGAGCATCGACGTCGAGGGCGCGCGCTTGCCGAGTCCGTCGAGCAGGTCTTCGAGGCGACGTCCGCAGCGACGCGCTTGTCGGCGCAAGAGGTCGAGCGTCGACGACGGGGTCTGCAGAGGCGCCGACAACGTGCGGTGCGTCGTCAGCAGCGCCTGCAAGAGGTCGTGCCCTGGCGAGCGGACCGGCGGCTGCGACAACGATGGTGGCGCCGCCGACAGCAGCTGCCGCGCCTCTTGCCGCGCCGTCTGCAGCAGCGGGATGCCAACACCGGACATCACATTCTCCTCATTTCGACAGATCGCGAACCGACGAACACGACGAAGCGGCCCTCGGCGCTGGCCTCGACGTCGACGGTGTCGACGACGCCGTCCCAGCTGCACTCCCAGGCGGCGACGCCAGCGACGTAGAGCGTGAGGCGCGACGCGGGCTCGCCAAAGGCGACGACGGCGCGGGCGGGCAAGGGCGCGCCCGCGTCGAGGCCTTTGACGTCGACGAGCAAGGGACCGCGCCGCGTCTGCAGCGACGCCGACAGCGCTGTGGTCGACCGCCGCGTGACCTTGAGCCAGCCGCCGCCACCCCGCCGGCTGTCGCCGAGGATGGCCGCGCCCTGGGCCACGCAGCGCTTGACGTCGAACGCGGCGACGCGGCCGGGCTCGACGACAAACGGCGGCGGCGTGACCCCGCGGCGGGCCATGACGCGGCCGAGCACCGCCTTGCGCAACGCGGGGATCTTCGACGTTTGCCCGGTGAACAACAGCGTCGTCACGTCGGCCATGGACCAGCCGGCCGCGTCGACGACGGGGTCGATGAGGGCGGCGGCTTTGTCGAAGGGCTCGTGCAGCAGGCGTTCGAAACCGTCTCGCGTCAGCGACACCTCGACGCGGCCGCGCTGGGGGCGCCCCTCTGCCGAGCGGGCGCCGCGGCCCGGCCAGTCGTCGAGCGACGCCACCCACGACGACGTTGGCTCGTCGCTGAGCTGCTTCTTCATGCGTTCGGCGGCGCGCAGCACGTCGCTGGCCTTCGAGAAGACGGCGCGGGCGGCGCGGGCGGCGTCGCCGGTGGGGGCCTCGCCGCGGGCCCGGCGCCACGCCTCGTATGAGGGGTAGAACAGCGCGCGGGTGAGTCCATCGACGTCGACGGCGGCGCCTTCGGGGCGCTTCTGCAGCTCTTGCAGCAGCCACGTCGCCAGCGTGCGGTCGACGTCGGTGCCGCCGAAGCGCGGGTCGCCGCCGTTGGCCAACAGGTGCACGTCGACGACGGCGCTGCCCGGGTCTTGGCGGAATTTTTTCAGGCCGCGCACCTGCACGGCGGCGACGTCGCAGGTGCCGCCGCCGGCGTCGAAGCACAGGATGCGCTCGTCGTCGACGAGGGGCACCTCGGCCGACGACAACGACGCCGCCAGGTAGATCCACGCCAGCGTCGCCGCGAGGGCTTCGTCGACGCATCTGTCGGTTTTGAAATCTTCGAAGCGAGGCTGCTCGTCGGCGAGCCCCACCGATCGCGCGGCCGCATGCAGCGCGCGCAGCATCGCGTCGTCGACGCCGACGGGGTGCGAGAACACCGCGTGGCGAAAGCGCACGCCGGTGTCGACGAGGCCGAGCTCGGCGAGAAACGGCAGCGGCAGCGCCCGCAGTCCGTCTTCGGCGCGGCGCTTCAGCTCGAGAAAGAACCGCGACAAGAGCTCGGGCGTCGAGCGCTTTTGCACGCGCACCGCCGGCCCTCTGGCCGAGGCGTCTCGCCTCGGAGCTGCGGGCAGCTCGTCGACGAAGTTCCACTCCGTCTCGGGGGCGCGGGCGACGACGCTCTTCAGCTGGCGCACGAGGTTGGTGAAATTCGACGGCGCGGCGTTCTCAGCAGCTGCGCCGAAGAGAAAGCCGTCGAAC
>JANNAY010000370.1:0-3253 GCA_031384945.1 Deltaproteobacteria bacterium | reverse complement strand
CGACGCGCTCGGGCAGCGGCACGCCAGGCGCGAGGCGAAAGTGCTGCCGCAACGCGTAGCGCGCGTGCGACGGCGGTCCGCCGTCGAGGTCGAGCCCGTGGCGCACCGTCGAGCGCGGGCCATCGGCGCCGACGACGACCTTGCCGCGCAAGACGCGCCCGTCGCTGAGCGTCAGCGCGCCGCCCTCGCCGTCGACGACGACGCCGGCGACGACGCCGTTGACGAAGACGACGCCGCGTTCTTCGGCTTTCTTGCGCACGGCTTCGTCGAGCAGCCGACGCCGCAGGCCGCGTCCGCTCTCGCCACCGTCGAAGTCGCCGCGGGCGATGACGCCGCCGCAATGGTACAAAATTCCGCGAAACGGCTGGCCGCCGCAGGCCTCAACGACGTCGCCAATGCCCAAGCCCTGCAACAACGAAACGCCGTGGGGCAGCAGGCCTTCACCACATGGTTTTTCACGGGGAAACTCGGCTTTGTCGACAACGACGCTGCTCAGCCCGCGTTGGGCGAGCGCGATGGCGGTCGCGGCACCGGCGAGGCCGCCCCCAGCAATCACGACGTCGGCGGTCAGCGGCTCGGTCACAGATCGTTAGATGCCACGGTCGAAAAGTGGACGCACCGGGATCCCGCAGGCGACATGTGGAGCCAGAGGTGAACCATGGGTGCCAATTCGATTCTTCCGCAGTTCGTCGCCTTCAACGACCGAGAGATGGCGATGCTCG
The DNA here is from genome assembly GCA_031384945.1 of Deltaproteobacteria bacterium. Taxonomy (GTDB): domain Bacteria; phylum Myxococcota; class UBA727; order UBA727; family VGSZ01; genus VGSZ01. The sequence goes on along the minus strand of JANNAY010000370.1, from coordinate 2,531 downwards.
ACGACCTCTACGAGATGGCCGAGATCGACGCCATCTGTGACGCCCTCTTCGCCGACGTCCTGCCCGGCGAGTCGTTGCCCCGCCAGTCCTGAGCCGGGTTGGCGCAGGGCCTCTGTGCCTGCGCGCAGACAGGATTGCTCGACGGAACGCAGGCGCTAGCGTCGAAGCATGGTCACCGCCCTGCGCATCGTCGACGACAACACCGAAGTCACCGGTTCATCTGACGGCACGCCCAAAAAGCGCGTCTACCTCGAGACGTTCGGCTGCCAGATGAACATCCTCGACAGCGAGCTGGTGCGCGACCAGATGCTGACGCTCGGCTACCAGTTCGTGAAGACCGACGTCGACGCCGACATCGTCCTCTACAACACGTGCGCGGTGCGGGCGGCCAGCGAGCAGAAGGTGCTGTCGCGGCTGGGCATCATGCAGAAGCGCAAGAAAGAGCAGCCCGACCTCGTCGTCGGCATGTTGGGCTGCATGGCCGAGCGCACCGGCAAAGAGCTGAGCGCCAGGCTCAAGCACCTTGATGTCGTCGTCGGACCGAGCGAGCTCGACCGCCTGCCCGCGCTGCTCGAACAAATCACCCACGAGCGCGCAGAGGGCCGCCGCGAGCGGCACGTCGCGCTGTCCGGACACACCAGCCGCCGCAGCAAGACGCTCGACGCCGCGCAAGACCGACTCGAAGCCCTCGACAACGGCCGCCTCGTCGACGACGAAGCGCAGCACACGCAGGCCTACGTGCGCATCACGCGCGGCTGCAACAAGTTCTGCTCGTTCTGCGTCGTGCCCTTCACGCGCGGGCCCGAAGTGCACCGCGACCCGCAGGCCATCGTCGACGAGGTCAAGAAACTCGCCGATGCCGGCGCCGTCGAAGTGACATTGCTCGGCCAGACCATCAACCATTACGTGCACGGTGAAACCAACTTTGCGCAGCTGCTCAAACGTGTGCACGATGAAGTGCCGCAGCTGCCGCGCCTGCGCTTCTTGACCAGCCATCCCCGCGACTTTACCGACGAGGCTCTCGACGTCATGGCGTCGTCGGCGCGCATGTCGGGCTTCTTGCACGTGCCGGCTCAGTCGGGCAGCGACCGCATCTTGAAGATGATGAACCGGGGATACACCACCGAGCAGTACCTCTCGTTGATTGAGCGTGCACGAACCCGCATGCCCGACCTCGCGATCGTTGGTGACATGATCGTCGGATATCCCAGCGAGAGCGAAGAAGACTTCGAGGCCTCGCTGCAGCTCTTGCGCGCGGTCAAGTACAAGACGGTCTACGTCTTCAAGTACTCGACGCGCCCCAACACGGTGGCCGAGCGCATCCACAAAGACGACGTCGACGAGACCACGAAGAAGGCGCGCAACAACCGCATGCTGCAGCTCCAGCAAGAGATCGCGCTGGCGCACCACACGGCGATGCTCGGCAAGAAGATCCAGGTGCTCGTCGAAGGCGCCGCCCGCGTCGACCCGCAAGAGCAAGACAAGGCGCCGCGCGACGACGACGGCAACGTGCTGTACCCGCTCGGCCGCAAGCCCCGCACCGCCCGCGACGACGGCACGGCCCGCCTCACCGCCCGCACCCGCGGCGACCACATCGTCGCGTTTGATGGTCCGATGTCGCTCGTGGGCACGCTCGTCGACGTCACCATCACAAAGGCGACGGCGCTGTCGCTCACGGCGTCCCTCTGATCACTCGCCGAGACACGGGGCCGTCGACAGCTCGCTCAGGACGCAGGTCGTTCCCGGCACGGCGTGGTCGAGCAACGGAGCGTCGGGGCGTCCGCTACGCGATGTGACGAACGAATCGCCAGCGCTGATCGAGAACTCGTCACCGCACGTGACGTCGCCGCCGAAGTTGACATTGAAGGCGTAGTGAACGCTGCCATCGGGGCGCGCGACGACCGCCAATGGCAACCGCAGCTCGACGATGTGGCCGTTGTCGAAGAGCGTCAGAAACGGCGCCGGGTCGACGCCGTGGACGACGGCGCTTCCAAAGCCGCCTCTCGCCTGTGAGAGCAAGTCTGCGGGGTAAGTACCCACGGGGCTGTACTGGTTGCTGAGCACAAAGGCGACGTCGCCACCGACGCCGCCGGGCGGGCCGTTGTAGTCGTCGCGGTAGATCTCGTTGAAGTGCAAGAGGAACTCGTCGTCGTCGCTCGACGTGTTTACGCGAAACTGCCACGTCAGCTGGCCGGGCCAAGAGAACGGCAGGCGCCTGAACAAAGCGTCGACGACGAACTCGTTACCTTCGACGCGCGACCACAGCGCCAGCACGTCGAAGTCCGGCAACTGGACATCGGCGACGGGCTCGCAGAGGTCTTCGTCGCCTTCGCAGATGTGCCCTTGCTCCGCACCATTGAGCGGGTCGCACGGGCCAGCGTCGACGTCGACGGGCGCGTCGCCAACAATGAAGGGGCCGGCGTCGGCCAAGCCGGCGTCAGCGAAGCCGCCGTCAGCGAAGCCGCCGTCCGCGAAGCCCGCGTCGACGACGCCCTGGCCGTCGTCGTCAGGACCAGCAGCCAGCGGGTCGT
>JANNAY010000225.1:0-1917 GCA_031384945.1 Deltaproteobacteria bacterium | reverse complement strand
CAACGCCGACGCCGGCAGCCCGTGCCGGCGTCGACTTTTTGTATGGGAGCGCTCCAGAAGAAGATCACGAAGTACAGCCAGACTGCCCCCGTGTTCACGCGCCTGCTGACCAACCCCAAAGGCTGGCTCGACAAGGGCGTGCAATGGGCAGAGCAGCGCAAGTTTGACCCGAACAACTTCGTGCAGATGCGCCTGGCCCCCGACATGCTGAGCTTCGCCAGGCAGATCCAGATCGCAGGCGATGGCGCCAAGGGCTGCGTCAGCCGCCTCGCTGGCGTCGAGATGCCGAAGTATGAAGACAACGAAGCGACCATCGTCGAGCTGCAGGCGCGCCTCGACAAGACCATCGCCTTCATCGACACCATCAAGGCCGAGCAGATCGACGGCACCGAAGACAAAGAGATCGTGCTGCCGTCGCGCAACGGCGACATCAAGACCAACGGACTCGATTATGTTCGCTACCGGGTGATGCCGAACTTCTACTTTCACCTGACAACGACGTACGCGATCTTGCGTCACAACGGCGTCGATGTCGGCAAGCAAGATTTTCTGCCGAAGGCCTGAACGAAGAAAGCCCTTGATCGTTGGTGCCGGCTTGGTAGGTGTAGCGCCGTCACGCCGGACTCCTTGGGGTCATAGCTCAGCTGGGAGAGCGCCTGAATGGCATTCAGGAGGTCGACGGTTCGATCCCGTCTGGCTCCACCAAGAACACGCGACACGAAAAGAGCGGCCACCCGGCCGCTCTTTTCGTTTCTGCTGCGCGTCTGCTCATTCGTCGTCGTCGTCGACGGCGGCGGCTTTGGCGTCGGTCTTGTTCACCGGCTTGCCCTCGGCGGTCTTCCACAGCTTCTCGCTCTCGACCTTGGCCCTGGCGATCTGCGCCTCGAGGTCTTTGATCTCTTTGACCTGCGCGTCGCAGGCGGCGGGCAGGGGCGCGCCGCGCGCCACCTCGTCGAGCAGGATCTCGCCCAGGCGGGCGAGGGCCTTTTCGCGCGACCGCTTCAACAGCTGCACGTCGACGGTGGCCTTGGTCGCCTGCGACCCGGCCAACACGCTGTCTTTGACCTCGTTGGCGACGTCGACGGCCTCTTTGAAGAAGGACGAGATGCCGCGGCTGATGGGATCGGACTTGGAATCGGGTCGGGCCATGTCAGTGCTCCTGTTCAATACACATCAGAGACGACAACCCAGGCACGAGGCTCCTGAAGTCCAAAGCCACTTCAGGGCCTCGCGCGGGTTCTCGTTGATATGAACCACGGATGCTGCTGCGACGAGGGGTCCTTCTGCGCCTGCCTGTGCTGCCATTCACGCTGGCCCTCGCCGCGTGCCCCAGCACGACGCCGCCGCCGACGACGGAGCCGCCGCCGCAGTCGGTCGCCGTCGTCGCTGCCCCTGATGCCAAGAGCGATCCGCAGACCCGCAGAGGCACCGGCTGGTACCCCAATGTCGAGGTCGACGACGACAACCGCTTGCACGTCGCCTGGGTCGACGCCGACGTCGGCGATGTCGTCTACGCCGTGTCGAACAAGGGCGGCTCGGCCATCGAAGCGAAGCCGCAGCCCATCGACGTCGACGGCGCCGTCGGATCGTTCTTGCGGCTCGCCCTCGCCCCTGGCGGCGTGCCGGTGTTCTCGTACGCGCGGCAAGACGAGAGCGTGCTGCGCGTCGCCTGGCGCGCCAACGACCGCGTCGCCGCCAGAGACGGCGGCGCCGACGTCGACATGGCGCAGCTGCCGCCGCTGTTGACGGCGTCGAAGTCGGGGGCGCCCATCCAAGGCGCCACCGGCGTCGTCGTCGAAGAGGTCGGCTTCGGCGACCAGGTCGGCCGCGGATCCTCATTGGTCACCGACGACAAAGGCCGCGTCTTCTTGGCCTACTACGCCGCCGACGACCGCCTGCGCCTCGCGCGCCGTCCGG
>JANNAY010000221.1:0-2262 GCA_031384945.1 Deltaproteobacteria bacterium | reverse complement strand
TTGAGGCCGAGAAAGCCGACGACTTCGCCCGGTTGGATGGTGAAGCTGACGCCGTCGAGCGCGGCTCTCGCCCCGTAGTGCTTGTGGATCGCGTCGGCTTCGATCATCCGAGTACCTCTGGGCGCCTGGCCGAAACTCTGGCCGAATGACGTCGACACAACACCGCCATGGGTGATCCTGCAAGCGCCCTTTGCAGATGGCGGCGAGTCGTTAGAGAACTCATCCGTGATGCCTGTGCGGCTGCCGCCCCTGCCGATGCGACCGTTCTTCGTCGAGAAGATCTGGGGCGGCTCGCGCCTGCAAGAGCTGCCGGCCAAGAAACGCGACGGACACCGGCCGCCGACAGGCAAAGGCGTCGGCGAAAGCTGGGAGGTCAGCGACTTGCCCGAAGGCGCCAGCGTCGTCGACCACGAAGCCGTCTGCGCCGAATTCGCCGGCAAGACGCTGACCGAGATGGTGCACACCTTCGGCGCGCGGCTCGTTGGAACGGCGCATCCACCTGATCGATTCCCGATTTTGGTGAAGCTCATCGACGCCGCCGAAGACCTCAGCGTGCAGGTGCATCCCGGTCCCGACTACGCAAAGGCGCACCCCGGCACCTTCTCGAAAGACGAAGCCTGGTGGATCGTCGACGCTGCCCGCGGCGGCCGCGTCTTGCACGGCTTCGTCGACGGCGTCAGCCAGCAGCTGTTCGTCGACGCCGTCAAGATGGGCTTGCCCCACGAGCTCATGCGCAGCGTCGACGTCAAGCGCGGCGACGTCGTGCACGTCAGCCCCGGCATCGTCCACGCCATCGGCGCCGGCGTCGTCGTGCTCGAGGTGCAAGAGCCCTCTGACACCACCTTTCGCGTCTGGGACTTCGGCCGCAAAGAGAACGGCAAGGCCCGTCCGCTGCACCTCGAGCAGGCCCTCGCGGTCGCGCGGTTCAGTGACCAGCCGCCGCCGTTGTCGACGCCGAAGTTTCACGACGACGGATCGACCACGCTGGTCGAGACGCGCTCGTTCACCATGAAGGCCGTCGTGGTCAACGGCGAATTCGACGTCGACGTCGCTGTCGACGAAGACGCCGCCCGCGTCGTCCACGCCGAAGACGGCGGCGTCGTCTTCTCCTACGACGGCCGTGACGTCGTCTTGCCGCAGGGCGGTTCGTGCGTGCTGCCGGCGTCCTGCGGCGGCGTGAAGTTTCCCGCCCGCGGTCATCCGGTGCGCTTGATCGTGATGAGCTGATCAGCACACACTGAATCCGACGTGGCCGAGCGCAAATATTTTCCAGACCCCGAAGACGCCAACGAGGCCGGCGTCGTCTGCGCCGGCGCGGCGCCCGAGCCTGAGCTGCTGAAAGAGGCCTATCAAAATGGCATCTTTCCCTGGCCGCACCGCGGATATCCCCTGCTGTGGTTCTCGCCCGATCCGCGCTTCGTGCTGCCGCCGAAAGAGGCGCATCTGCACAAGTCGCTGAAAAAGGCGATGAAGAAGACCACGTTCACCATCAAGGCCGACACCGCGTTTGACGAGGTCATCAAGGCCTGCAGCACCTCGAAGCGCCCGGGACAGCGCGGCACCTGGATCACCGCTGACATGAAGCGCGGCTATGCGGCGCTGCACAAAGAGGGATTCGCCCATTCGATCGAGTGCTGGGACGGCGACGCCCTCGTCGGCGGCCTCTACGGCGTCAGCTTCGGCAGCATCTTCTTCGGCGAGTCGATGTTCGCCCGCGCCGAAGACGCCTCGAAGATCACCTTCGCCACCTTGTTGGCCAACTTGATCGACTGGCGCTTCGACCTCGTCGATTGCCAGTCGCACACCGAGCACCTCGAGCGCTTCGGCGCCGTGCACTGGCCGCGCCGACAGTTTCTCGACGTGCTCGCGCTCTGCTTGAAGGCGCCGAACAAGCTCGCGCCCTGGCACATGCGCCTGCAGCCCAAAGACGCCGTCGAATTTCTCGCGCCGATCTTGAAGCCCGATTGAGAGCCGACGTGCAAGAGCAGGCGGTGGTTGCAACCAGTGGTGAGTGTGACGCGATGACGTAGGCTGCGGCGGTGCGTGTCGCCGTCGCCCTCGTCGTCGTTGTCGTTGTCGTCTTCGTCGGCGGCTGCGGCAAACAGAAAAAGCAGCCGGTGGTGGTCGTCGACGCGGGCCACGACTCGGGCGTCGTCGATGGCGGCGTCGATGGCGGCGTCGTCGATGGCGGCGTCGTCGATGGCGGCGTCGTCGATGGCGGCGTCGTCGATGGCGGCGTCGTCGATGGCGGCGTCGATGGCG
>JANNAY010000197.1:0-2830 GCA_031384945.1 Deltaproteobacteria bacterium | reverse complement strand
CCGCCAACAACCTCGACGGCAATGACGCCGACGCCTGCGTGCCCAACGACAATGCGCTGACCTGCACCGCCGACCCCGACGGCGACGGGGTCGCCAATCCCTTCGACCCGGCTGACAACGATTCGTGCTCGCCGAACCCGGCGGCGTCGACGTGCAGCACCGACAGCGACAGCGACGGCGTCACCGATGCCTTCGACCCCGTCGACGACAACGCCTGCGTGCCCAACATCAACGCCAACGGCTGCAACGCCGACGGCGACGCCTCACCCGGCGGCGTCGACCCCGACAACAGCGACCCGTGCGTGCCCAACAACCTCGACGCCCTGTGCGGCCGCGACAACGACGGCGACGGCGTGGCCAACGGCGTCGACGGCGCCCCCAACGATCCGTGCTCGCCCAACAACCAGGCGCTCACGTGCAACGCCGACGCCGACAACGACGGCACAGCCAACCCCTTCGATCCCATCGACAACGATCCGTGCGCGCCCAACCCCGCTTCCGCGGCCTGCACCGCCGACGCTGACAACGACGGCACCACCGACGCGTTCGATCCGGTCGACAACGACAAGTGCGTGCCCAACACCAACGCCAACGGCTGCGACGCCGACGGCGACGGCGTCGTCGCCCCCACCGACGCCAACAACAAAGACCCGTGCGTGCCCAACGCCAACAACGCGCTGTGCACCAACGACGACGACAGAGACGGCGTGCTCAACCCCGCTGACCCCGTCGACAACGACGCGTGCAACCCCAACGCGAACGCGCTGACGTGCACGCAAGACGCCGACAACGACGGCGTCATCAATCCCTTCGACAGCGCCGACGCCGACGGCTGCGTGCCCAACGCCGCCTCGCCGGCCTGCACCATCGACACCGACGGCGACGGCGTCACCGACCCCTTCGATCCGGTGCCCAACAACAATTGCGTGCCGCTGACCACCGCCCCCGGCTGTGACGCCGACGGCGACGGCGTGACGGCGCCCACCGACACCAACAACAACGATCCGTGCGTGCCCAACGCCAACAACGCGCTGTGCACCAACGACGACGACAGAGACGGCGTGCTCAACCCCGCCGACCCCGTCGACAACGACGCCTGCAACCCCAACGTCAACGCGCTGACGTGCACGCAAGACGCCGACGGCGATGGCGTGCTCAATCCCTTCGACAACGCCGACGTTGACCCGTGCACGCCGAACCCCTCGGCTGCCGCCTGCAACGCTGACGCCGACGGCGACGGCGTCACCGACGTCTTTGACCCGGTCGACAACAACAAGTGCATCCCCAACGTCAACGCCAGTGGCTGCGACAACGACGGCGACGGCGTGGCCAAACCCGCCGACACCAACGACAACAACGTCTGCGTGCCCAGCATCGCCGCCGCCGGCTGCGACGCCGACAACGACGGCGTCGCTGCCCCTGCCGACACCAACAACGCCAACGCGTGCATTCCGAACAGCAACGCGCTGACGTGCACCAACGACGACGACAACGACGGCGTCGCCAACCCCTTCGACGCCGACGACGCCAACCCCTGCGTACCCAACGGCAACGCCGGCACCTGCGTGCAGGCGCCGACGCTGTCGCTGGTGTCGCCGTCGCAAGTGCACGCGCTCGTCACCGGCGACACGCTCACCGTGATCGGTGATCACCTGAACCCGGTCACCAGCGTCGTCGTCGTCCGCGTCGCCGACGGCGTCGTCACCGCTGCCACCATCGTCAGCAAGAGCGACACGAGCATCGTCTTGCGGCCGAACGCTGTGCTGCAAGACAGCATCGACGTCGCGTCGGCCTACAAGGTGCGCGTGACGGCGCCCGCCGGCACCGCCGAGGTCGGCACGTTCGACGCCAAGAAGCCGCGCCTGCAGAACGGCGTCGACGAGGGCGGGCTCGACGTCGGCTTCAACGGTGAGCAGCTCAACCCTGGCCGCCTCGCCGACGCGCAGCTGCGCGACGCGGCGGTTGGAACCATCGTCGCGCTCAGCATCACGAGCAAGAGCGAGAGCTTCGTTGGCGTGCACATCGACGGCGTGCTCGTCGATGGCGCGCGCTACCAGGTCGAGCTCATCTACAACCAGTTCGGCGGCGGCACGACGACGGTGCGCGCCGGCACGCCGCGCAACTGCTCGCCGCTCGAGCCGCAAGGCGACCGCTTCTTGCACAGCGGCTCGACATGGATCGGGCAGCAGTGCAACGACAACGCGGTGGTCAACGGCAGCTTCGAGTCCAACTACTCATCGTGGACGCTGAGCGAAGACAGCGGCAACCCAGGGTCGGGCATCTGGGGCATCGCCACCGATGGCTCGAGCCTCGTTGACGGTACGCCGACCATCGACTTCACCGACGGCTCGACGCAGACCATCAACTGCAACGTCGGCGCGCCCTTCCCCGTCGTCGCCACCGACGGCACCAAGGTCGCGTTCCAGACCGTCGGCGGTCCTGAGCGGCACCGCGCTTTCCAGAACGTCAACATCCCGGTCGGCGCGACGACGCTGACGTGGGACATGGCCTACCGAAACACCTCGGGTTTCGATCCGAACTTGCAGTTCATCGCGATCAACATCAGAAGCGCGACCACCGACGCCATCCTGACGACGGTGTTCAAGACCACCGCCGGCACCGATCCGACAAACATCCCGATGACCGCCTTCACCGCCAACGTCAGCGCCTTCGCCGGTCAAACGGTGCGGCTCGACGTCGAGGTGCAGGTGCAGTCGGCCTGCTTCAACTCCATGTTCGACGACTTCAGGATCTTCTGACGTGAAGCAGCGGGCGTGGCTGTTCGCACTTGTGGCCTTGTCGTCGACGTCATCGGCGGCGCGGGCCGCGG
>JANNAY010000180.1:0-4964 GCA_031384945.1 Deltaproteobacteria bacterium | reverse complement strand
CCCGCCAGCTCGCCGCCCTCGCCGACGTCTACGTCAACGACGCCTTTGGCGCCGCCCACCGCGCCCACGCATCCACCGCCGGCATGGCTGCTTTTGTGCCCGTGAAGTGCGGTGGTTTGTTGCTGAAGAAAGAAGCCGAGGCGCTCTACGGCTTGCTCAAGGCGCCGAAGAAGCCCTTCGTCGCCATCCTCGGCGGCGCCAAGGTCAGTGACAAGATCGGCGTGCTGACGAAGCTGCTTTCAAAGGTCGATAAGGTCTTGATCGGCGGCGCGATGGCCTACACGTTCCTCGCGGCCAAGGGCGTGCCCGTCGGCACATCCAAGATCGAAGCCGACAAGCTCAACATCGCCAAGTCGGTCATCGACAGCGCGGCCGCCCGCGGCGTGCAGCTGTTGCTGCCCACCGACCACGTCGCCGCCACCGAGTTCAAAGAGACGGCGACGCCGGTGACGACGTCGATCCTCAAAGACGACCAGATGGGCCTCGACATCGGTCCGCAGACCCGAAACGCCTACGCCGAAGCGCTGCAGGGCGCGGGCACCGTGCTGTGGAACGGCCCGATGGGCGTCTTCGAATGGGACGCCTTCGCCAAAGGCACAAAGGCCGTCGCCAACGCTGTCGCCAACTGCGGCGGCTTCACCGTCGTCGGCGGCGGCGACAGCGTCGCGGCCTTGAACCAGAGCGGTCTCGCCGCCAAGATCTCGCACGTGTCGACGGGCGGCGGCGCCTCGCTCGAGCTGCTCGAAGGACAGAAGCTGCCGGGGCTGTTGGCCCTCGGCTACGACTTCTGAGCCTCGTAGCTCGTCGCATAGACGAGCGTCGACATCTGGGCGCGGTAGCGGCTGACGAGGTCGCTGCGGCGCCGCTCGGTGGCGTCTTTGATGGCGAGCTGCAGCTGCACCCACGCCCGCTCGGCGTTGATGAAGAACGTGCAGGCATCGAGGGCCACCCGCACCGACGAGCGGGTCACCGACGGTGATTTGCTCTCGAAGGTGAACTCGTGGTCGTGCGAATTCTTGATGCGCAGCGTGGCGACGGCGCTGGCGTCTGATCCGCGCCGTTTGGCGCCGTCTTTTTCGGCCCCCAGCTGAAAGCCGACGACGACGATGGTCTTCAACGAGGCGTACTCGGCCGACCACGCCTTCATGGCGCCGTCGAAAAAGGCGTCGACGAGGCCGACGCCAAAGCCTTCGACGACGACGACATCGCCTTCGGGTGAGCGCTTGAGCTTGAGCGTGACGTGCACGTGCTCGCCCTCAAGCAGGGTCATCTCGTCGACGGCGAAGGTTTGGTAGCTGTCGCGCAAGATCTCGCGCGCGAGCCGGTCGACGCGGTGTGCCTCTGCGTCGAGGCCAAGCGAAGGCGGCGCGTCATGAGCTTGCGACATGTTCTTTCGTAACGGCTTTCGCGTCGTGCTCGCAAGCCGAGGCCTGCGGCGTAGAGGCACGATCAACGGTGATTGTGGAATCAACAGCGACGCTGACGTCGTCGCCGGCATCAGATCAGCAGACGGTCACGCTTGAGGCTTTGGATGATCGGGAATACGGTCCGCGCGACTTCACCCCGGGAACTGGAGAGAGCCATGACGAAGAAGATTGCGATGATCGGCGCTGGACAGATCGGTGGCACCCTCGGCCTGCTGGCCGCGCAGAAGAACCTCGGCGACGTCGTGCTCTTTGACGTCTTCGGCGGCGCCGCCAAAGGCAAGGCCCTCGACCTCAACCAGCTCAGCTCCATCGGCGGCTTCGACGGCGAATTGACCGGCACCGACAGCTACGCCGACATCGCCGGCGCCGACGTCTGCATCGTCACCGCCGGCTTTCCCCGCAAGCCCGGCATGAGCCGCGACGACCTGCTCAACAAGAACCTCGAAGTGATCCACCAGGTCGCCGACGGCATCAAGCAGTACGCGCCCAACGCCTTTGTCATCGTCATCACCAACCCGCTCGACGTGATGGTCATGGCCCTGCACCAGCGCTCGGGCCTGCCCGAGAGCAAGGTCGTCGGCATGGCCGGCGTCCTCGACAGCGCCCGCTTCCGCACCTTCTTGTCGTGGGAGATGGGTGTTTCGCGCGAAGACGTGCACGCCTTCGTGCTCGGCGGCCACGGCGACGACATGGTCCCGCTCGCCCGCTTCAGCAACGTCGGCGGCATCCCGCTCACCGAGCTCGTCGCCATGGGCATGCTCAAGCAAGAGAAGCTCGACGCCATGGTCGACCGCACCCGCAAAGGCGGCGGCGAGATCGTCGCGTTGTTGGGCAATGGCTCGGCGTTCTACGCGCCCGCGTTGTCTGCCATCGAGATGGCCGAGGCCTACCTCTATGACAAGAAACGCATGCTGCCCTGCGCGGTCAAGCTCAACGGTCAATACGGCGTCAAAGATCTCTTCATTGGCGTCCCCGTCGTCATCGGCGCCGGCGGCATCGAGAAGATCATCGAGGTCAACCTCAACGCCGAAGAAAAAGCGATGTTCGCCAAGAGCATCGAGAGCGTGAAAAAGACCTGCGCTGAGGCCAAGCTCATCTGAACCTCATGGTCGATGGTCGATCGTGCGCCCTTCGCGGGTTCACGACTGACCAAAGACCTTCGACTTCTTCGTCTTCGACAGTACTGAGCCCCGCTGGAGAGCCCCATGTCCGACAGTGACGTCGTCGTCAAAACCGCCAAGAGCCCCATCGAGGTCACCACCGACTTCCTCGGCTCCTCCGTCGGCGCCAAGGTCGTCATGGCCGTCACGGGCCTCGGGCTGTGGGGCTTCGTTGTCGCCCACATGCTCGGCAACCTGCAGGTGTTTCAAGGGCCAGAGCCGCTGAACGCTTACGGCGAGTTCCTCCAACACGAGCTCTTGCACGGCGCTGGCGTGTGGGTGCTGCGCGCCGGGCTGCTCACAATCACGGTGCTGCACATCGCCTTTGGCCTGCGTCTCGCGGCGAAGAACCGCGCCGCGCGGCCGGTGGCCTACGCGAAGAAGAAGTTGATGCGCACGAACATGGCGTCGATGTCGATGGCCGTCACGGGCCTGATCGTTCTCGGCTTCATCGTGTTCCACATCCTGCACTACACCGTTGGCGTCGTCGTCCCCGCCGACTTCGCCGTGTACGACGCCAAGGGTCGTCACGACGTCTTCGAGATGGTGTGGCGCGGCTTTCACACCCCGTGGATCGTCGCCGTCTACGTCGTCGGCCAGCTCGTCGTGCTCTCGCACCTGACCCACGGCACCGTCAGCCTCTGGCAATCCCTCGGCTGGCACCACCCGGTGTGGAGTCCGGCGCTGAAGGTCATCGGCCGCGGCCTCGCGGTCCTCATCTTCGCCGGCAACCTCGGCATCGTCTTCGCCGTCTTCGCCTGGACCCGCTGACCCTGCTGAAGAGCCTCCTCCTTCTTTCTTTGCCTTGAGAGTCAAAAATGACCGCAGCAGTCGCCGAAAAAAAAGCTGAAACGAAGGCCAAGAAGCCGCAGATCGAGTACCCGGTGAGCGACATCAAGCTCGACGGCAAAGTGCCCGCCGGTGAGCTCGAGTCCAAGTGGGACGACTACAAAGACCACGCGAAGCTGGTGAACCCCGCCAACAAGCGCAAGTACACCGTGCTCGTCGTCGGCTCGGGCCTCGCCGGCGCGTCGGCAGCGTCGTCGATGGCCGAGCTCGGCTACAACGTGCACTGCTTCTGCTTTCAAGACTCGCCGCGCCGGGCGCACTCGATCGCGGCCCAGGGCGGCATCAACGCCGCGAAGAACTACCAGAACGATGGCGACAGCGTCTTTCGCCTCTTCTACGATACGATCAAAGGCGGCGACTTCCGCGCCCGCGAGGCCAATGTTTACCGCCTCGCGATGAACTCGCGAAACATCATTGATCAATGCGCCGCCCAGGGCGTGCCCTTCGCCCGCGAGTACGGCGGCCAGCTCGCCAACCGCAGCTTCGGCGGCGCCCAGGTCAGCAGAACCTTCTACGCCCGTGGTCAAACCGGACAGCAATTGCTGCTCGGCGCCTACTCTTCACTGTCTCGCCAGATCGAAGCGGGCAAGGTGAAGATGCACACCCGCACCGAGATGCTCGACGTCGTGCTCGTCGACGGCCACGCCAAGGGCATCGTCGTCCGCGACCTCGTCAGCGGCGCCGTCTCCTCCTACGCCGGCGACGCCGTCGTCCTCGCCACCGGCGGCTACGGCAACGTCTTTTATCTCTCGACCAATGCGCAGGGTTGCAACGTCACGGCGACCTACCGGGCACACAAGCGCGGCGCTGCCTTCGGCAACCCTTGCTACACGCAGATTCACCCGACCTGCATTCCCGTGCACGGCGACCAGCAGTCGAAGCTGACACTGATGTCTGAGTCGCTGCGCAACGACGGCCGCATCTGGGTGCCGAAGAAGGCCGAAGACGCGACAAAGGCGCCCGAGCAGATCCCCGAAGACGCCCGCGACTACTACCTCGAGCGCCGCTACCCGGCCTTCGGCAACCTGTGCCCGCGTGACATCGCCAGCCGCGCCTCCAAGATCGTCTGCGACGAGGGCAAGGGCGTGGGTCCTGAGGTCGGCGGCCAGCGCCTCGGCGTCTACCTCGACTTCAGCAAGGCCATCAAAGAGAAGGGCAAGGCTGACATCGAGTCGAAGTACGGCAACCTCTTCGACATGTATGCGAAGATCACGGCCGAAGACCCTTATTCGTCGCCGATGCGCATCTACCCGGCCGTTCACTATACGATGGGCGGGCTGTGGGTCGACTACAACCTGCAAACGAACATCCCTGGCTTGTTCTGCCTTGGCGAGGCCAACTTCTCTGACCACGGCGCCAACCGCCTCGGCGCCTCGGCGCTCATGCAGGGTTTGAGCGACGGGTACTTCATCATCCCCTATACGATCGCTGGCTACCTGGCCGGGCAATCTCCGGGTAAAGTTAAGGCTGACCACGCTGCTTTCAAAGACGTCGAGGGTGACGTCAACGGCATCGTCAAAAAGTTGTT
>JANNAY010000150.1:0-4395 GCA_031384945.1 Deltaproteobacteria bacterium | reverse complement strand
CGCGGGCCGTCTTCAGGCAGGGTGACGTGCTTCCACCCGCTGTCGTCGAAGCCCGGCTCTTTCCAGGCTGTTTCGTCGCCGTCGGCGCAGCGCCAGACCCCAGCAATCGACCCCGGTGGATCGAGGGCCGTGACCACCGCGGGGGCGTCGACGGCGGCAGTGACGAGGGCTGCGACGACGGCGAACGGAACGATCAACGAGCGAGGTCCGCGCCGTAGAGGCGAACGTTGCCGACCTTCTCAGGCGCGAGCGACGTGGTCGCCGAGACCTTCGCCTTGGCCTTCGCAGGCACCGTCAGCTCAAACGCCGACAGCGTCGACGGCGTGACGACGCCGTCTTTGTCGAGCACGATGACCTCGAGCTTGGTGGCGCGCAGCGGCTTGTCGCTGGTGTTCTCGACGAGGATGTCGACACGGCTGCCAGCGCCGTCGGCCTCGACCGCGCCGATCTTGGCGCCGCCGTGGGTCTTCAGCTCGGCGTCGGTGCTGACGACGAGGGCGCCGTCGGCGGACTCGGCGTTTTTGCGGCCTTGTTCGACGCCAGCGGCGATGCCGGTGACGGTGCCTTTGCCGACTTCGATGCCCTTGCCGACGACGGCGGCGGTGGCGTCTTTGGCGTTTTCGCCCGTGCAAGACAGGGCGAGGACGGCGAAGGCCGAGGCGGCGAGGACGGTCTTCAACATGATGATTTCCTATTCGTCTGGTTCGAGAGTGACCATCAGAGGATGGCCTTGCTCTTGGGCGTAATCAGTCACTTGCTGAACTTTGGTCTCGGCGACATCTCGCGTGTAGACCGCGACGATGGCCTTGCCGGTCATGTGGACCTTCAGCATCAAATGATGTGCTTCGGTCGCGTCTTTTCGAAAGAACACTTCGAGGATGTGCACGACGAATTCTTGTGTCGTGTAATCGTCGTTGTGCATCACGACCCGCCACAGCGCGGGGCGTGAGAGCTTGCTCTTCTCGACGGTGGCGGTGCTGGTTCCGCCGTCTCGATCGGTCTGTTTCGACGGCGCTTTTGAGGGCGGCGCCGGCGGCTGTTTCGGTGGATCGGCCATGGCGGCGCGACCCTAGCAAAGCTCAGAGCAATTCGACGGCGATGCCGACTTTCCACGTCGCCGGCAGGCCGGACTTCAGAAAGTCGTCGTCGTTGGGCGACAGGTCGAAGCCAGCAGCGCCAAAGCTGCGGACGTCTTGGGCGGCGCCCTCGACGTAGAGAAAGGCGTGGTCGAAGACGCCGTTGGCGCGGGCGCGCTGGGTGGCGCCCGTCGGCGAGATCGGAACGAAGTCGAGAAAGTCGAGCGCCAGCATCAAGCCGAGCGCGCCCTCGGCGCCGTAGCGCATGCCGACGGGGTTCTGGCTGCCTTTGTCGACGGTGATCTCGCCACCTTTGCTGAACAAATATCCCTGAAACACGAGGCCCAGGCGGCCGTAGGGCACGAGCGGCACCTGGAACCAATCGAGAAACGGGTCAAAGCGGTAGGTGACGCCCGGACGCACCGAGGCCGTCGTCATCTGCACCTTGGTCGCCGTCGGCTCTTCACACGTCTTGCTGATCGCCGCCAAAGCAGGCTGCGCGAAGCCGTTGGCCTGGGTGACGTCGACGCCCGCCGACAGCTGCAGCGATCCGAAGACGTCGACGACGTGAAAGTCGCCGGTGAAGCCGATGCGCGGCAACGTGTCGCCGCCGAAGAAGCAGTCGTAGATGGGGAAGTCGCTCGAGCCGTCGATGTTGGGTTTGTAGCTGCCGATCTCGAGCGCCATCGTGGTGCGACCGAGGCCGGGCCACTCGCGCTTCTCGTCGGCCTTCATGGCCTCTTTCGTCTCCGCCGACGCCGACGTCGACGACAGCAGCGCGAGCACGGCGAAGAGCGCCCCGGCCGCCGATTTCTTTCGACGACGACGCAGCAACAAAAAGAGGCCGACCGGCGCGATGAACGCGGCCGACGAGTCGTCGCAAGAGTCGGGGTTGCACGAGAGCGCGTTGTCGCCGCCGTCATAGAGGTCGAGGGGCGACAGGTCGGCCACCGCTTCGGTGACGACGAGCTCAGACGGTTCGCCGCGGTTGTCGAAGTCGTCGATGGCGATGACGCGCAGCTCGATCTGCTGGCCGTTGTCGCCAACGACATCGACGACGCCTTTGCCTTTCTCTTCGCTGAATTTGCCGGTGGCGCCGCAGATGGATTCGACGTCTTCGCCTTCGCCTTCGCCTTCTCCCTCGCCTTCTTCGCCTTCTCCTTCGCCCTCTCCTTCGCCTTCGCCTTCGCCTTCGCCTTCGGCGCACAGGCGGTGCTGGACGATGAAGCTGTATTTGTCGTCGGCGTCCTCGTCGTTGATGGCGACGGCAGTGACATGGATGACGCCGTCGCCGGGCACGATGCTGTCGATGGCGGCCTGCGGCGGGATCGTGGTGTCGACCAGCACCTGCACTTCGGAGACGGCGAAGGCGGTGGCATCGCCGACGTTGACGGCGATCTGCGCGCAGATGGCGACGTTGGCGCGGCGTCCGCCGGCGTCGCAGGTGCCAAGCCCCATCGCGAACTCGCGGGCTTCGTCACGCTGGATGCGAAGGTTGCCGGCGGCCGGCACGACCTCTTCGAAGTCAGAGCTGACGTCGACGCGGTTGTCGAGCAGGTCATAGGGGCAGTTGTCGAGACCCTTGCCGACCTCGAATTCGACGAAGCGCATGAAGTACTGCGGCCCCGGAAGATCGGCGTCGATGATCAGCTCGACGTCGTCACCACCGCAATCGCCGGCGTTGAAGCGCAGGTTGTCGAGGTTGTCGAAGGTGAAGAGAAAGTCTTGCTGGAGCTGCGCCCGCGCGGTGCCGGACACGCCGCAGAGGCAGGCGACGACGAACGCGATGGTGCTCAGAGAAAGTCGGCGCACAAAGCCTCCGCAATGCGAACAGCGTTCAACGCGGCGCCCGTGCGCAAGTTGTCGGAGACGACCCAGAAGGCGAGGCCCTTGCCGCCGCCGACGCTCTCGTCGATGCGGATGCGGCCGATGAGGGTCTTGTCTTCGCCGGTGGCGTCGAGGGCCGTCGGGTAGATGCCCATCTTGATGTCATCGACGACGAGCACGTTGGGCTCGAGCGCAAACAGGGTCTTTGCCTCTTCGGGCGTGAGCGGGGCCTTGAGCTCGACGTGGATCGCCTCAGAGTGCGCATTGAAGACCGGCACGCGCACGCAGGTGACGCCGACGCGCAGGTCACTGACGCCGAGAATCTTGCGCGTCTCGTCGATCATCTTGCGCTCTTCGCCGGTGACGCCGTCGGCGGGGATCGGGTCGCGGGCCGGGATGCGCGGCAACACGTTGAACGCGATCTGCTGATCGAACGTCGAGGGCATGATGTCTTTGAACGAGAACAGATCGCGCACCTGCGTCTCGAGCTCGTCGACGCCGCCGCGCCCAGCGCCCGACACCGCCTGGTAGGTGCAGACGACGACGCGCTCGATGCCGACCTTTTTGTGCAGCGGCCACAGCGCCTGCACCATCTGGATCGTCGAGCAATTCGGCGTGGCGATGATGCGCTTCTTGGCGAAGCCGGCGAGCGCGTGCCCGTTCACCTCGGGCACGACGAGGGGCACGTCGGGATCCATGCGGAACGACGACGACTTGTCGATGCAGACGGCGCCGGCGGCGGCGGCTTTGGGCGCGTAGGTCTTCGAGATGCCGCCCGAGGCAGCGAAGAAGACGATGTCGGTGCCCTTGAAGTCGAACTTCTCGAGGTCTTGCACGTCGACGTCATCGCCGCCCTCGAGCTCGATCTTCTCGCCCGCCGAGCGCGACGACGCCAACGCCGTCAACGACGAGATGGGAAAGCGGCGGTCTTGCAAGATGGCCAGCGTCTCGCGGCCGACGACGCCCGTGGCGCCGACGACAGCGAGCCGCATGGGCCGCTTCGGCTTCTTCTGCGGCGCCTGCGTGATGGCCACGCCGAGCTTCTTTTGCAGCGGTGACGGCACCGGTCCGTCGTTGCGGCCGTCGTCGTTGTCTTCGTTGTCGTCGTTCTGGTCGGTCATGTCGTCACCTTCACTGCAGCAACAAAAAGAGGGTGTAGCGGCGGGCGCCGCAGGTGATGGTGGCGCGGCGCAGCCAGGCGACCGCGGCGGCGCGGATGGCTGTGTCTTTGACGGCGCCGTCTTTGATGGCGACGTCGACGACGGCGCCGCTGGCATCGGTCTCGATCACCACGGTGAGCTCGCCCCCCGCGCTCACAACCTTCTTCTTCAGGCGGTCCTTCCACAGCTTCTGCAATCCTTGCTGTGTCACATTGGCAACCGCTGACGCCGTGCCTTTTGGTGTACGGGCCTCGTCGACCATCAGACGCGACAGCAGGCCGGCGCGCTCGGCTCTGACAGCGGCGAGGGTGCCGTCGTCGAGGCCGCCGGTG
>JANNAY010000137.1:0-2427 GCA_031384945.1 Deltaproteobacteria bacterium | reverse complement strand
CGCCGCCGAGGCCGCTGCCGACGAGCTGGCGCGCAAAGCATGGGACGTGCGGCACGAGCTGCCGCCGACGTTCGCGACGCCCGACGCCGCAATCGCCCGCGCCCGCAAACGCACGTTCTTGCGAAAGACCGGCGTCGTCGTCTTCTCCGACGCCAGCGACGTCGTCAGCGCCGGCGCACCCGGCGAAAACACCGCGCTCGTCAAGAAGCTCATCGAGGCCACCGACCTCGTCTCGTACTGCACCGTCCGCGACCCGCAGCTCGTCGATGCGCTGTGGAAGTCGAACAAGGTCGGCGACACCGTCGACGTCGAATTGGGCGCGAAGCTCGACCCGAGCCACGGCGAGCGGCTGAAGCTCAGCGTCAAGATCAAGCGCCTCGGCTCGTCCCACGGCATGGCCCGCTTCGTCGTCGTCGAAGCCGGCGCCTGCAGCATCGTCGTCGTCGAAGGCGCCGCCATGGCCGTCAAACCCGGCTACTACAAAGCCGCCGGACTCGACCCATGGAAGGCCGACGTCGTCGTCGTGAAGAACTTTTTTCCCTTCTTGTTGTTCTTCGCGCCGCTCATGCGCGACGTCGTCTTCGTCCGCACCGGCGGCGTCACCGACTTCGACGCCAGCTTCATCTTGTCGTTCACCGATCCGGTGCACCCGCGCGATCGCGTGCCGGACTGGCGTCCGACCGATGAACGCCGGCGCCAACTGAAGAACACGACGACGCAGAAGAACAAGGCTGAGCGCATTGGCGCGGCCTGACCGCTAGGCTGGGTCATGGCCTTCGTCTTCGACAACGTGCTTCGCACCCCGAGCCTGCTCAACGCGTCCTCGGGCCCGGTGATCTTCAGCGCCATCACCGGACCGATCACGCCCGACGACATCGACCGGATGGAGGCGAGCACCGTCATCGTCCGCGCCCGCCACACGCGCGTCGCCGCCGTCACGCTGGTCAGCAAAAGCACGCCGATGCCTGACAAGCCCACGCGCGAGCGCGCCGCCGCCGCCGCCAAGCGCTCGCAAGGTGGCTTCGAGGTCATCGTGCTCACCAGCGGCGGCCTGTGGTCGAGCGCTGCGCGCGCGGTGCTCACGGGCATCTACTTGTTCTCGGGCAAGATGGACGAGCACCACGTCGTCACCGACATCGACGAAGCGGTGAAGATCGTGTCGATGCACCTGCCCTACGACCTCGAGAAGACGAAGGCGGCCGCGACGGCGTTCACGGCGTTGTTGTCGACGTCGGCCGCGGCGTGAACGTCATCGAAGGCTGAGACGCCGGCGACGAGGCCGACGACAAGGCCGACGACAAGGCCGACGATGGCGCGACGAAAACGGCGTGTCGTTCAACAGTGATTCAACCCAAACCAGCGATGCGTGAGCGGGCGGCTTTTTTGCGCGAATTGCTGCCGAGGACGGCGTCATGGCTCATCCGCTCGCGGGGCGCGCGAAAGAAGTGCACCGGTGAGTAATGCCGAAAGTTCGACACCCTTGAAGTGTACGTACACGCATAGAGCTCGACCTGGGCGCCGAAGCGCGACAGCTCGTTGCTGGCCTTGAACAGGCGACCCCACGACGCGTTGAACGACTTGTCGAGCGTGTCTTGGTGCTCTTGCGCCTCTTTGTCGAAGGCGCGCAGCGCGCGCTTGGCGACGTCGATCTCTTTCTTCAGCTTCTTCGCTGCGTCTTCGGCGGCGCGTTTGTCGCCGTCGTCGACGAAGCAGGCGTCGGTCTCGGCGAGGGCGACTTCGAGGCGGTCGAGCAGCGCCCGCTGCATGGCGATGTCTTCGTCGAGGTTGTGGCGCTGGCCGTCGACGTCGTCGAGGGCGCCGATGGTGGCGGCGTTTTCGGTGGTGCCTTTGATTTCGCCTTCGAGCTCTTCGACGATCAGGCAGGTGCGCCAGCGCGAGTCTTTTCGGCTGCGCACGATGTCGCCGAAGATGTGGTCGCCGACGTAGAGAATCTCTTCGCCCTTCGCGTTGGCCATGCGCTCGAAGTCGGCGATGTTGCCGCCCTGGTAGACGTGGTTGCGGTCGAAGCGGTCGCCGTCGACCTCGCCGAGGGTCTGTTCGACGCCCTTCGTCGGCGCGACCTCGAGAAACGGACGCCGCTCGGTGAAGAACGCCGGCTTCTTGCCGCCGCAGATGACGACGTCGAAGAACTGCCGCCAGGTCGCGTACTCTTTCATGCGCCCGTCGAGCAGAAAGCTCATGACGGCGTCGGTGTACATCCAGAACGAGTTGGTCAGCAGAAACAGCCGCTTACCGGCCGAGCGCAGCTTGTGCAGCGTGCGCGGCAGCTCGTCGTCGACGAAGAAGTATTTCGGCAGGTCGGCCATGATCACCGACTTGAGCGAGCCGTCGCGGTGGATGCTGTCGATGCCCTCTCTGACATCGTCAAACAGCTTCCACGTGTTGATGCGGCCGGCGAGGCGTTCG
>JANNAY010000126.1:0-4259 GCA_031384945.1 Deltaproteobacteria bacterium | reverse complement strand
TTGAGGCGCGCCACCGACTCGGCGGTGTTGCCGCGGTCGATGGGGATCATGCCGACGCCGCGCATGTACTGGCCCATGAAGGGCACCGACATGAGCTCGCGCTTGGCGATGAAGCGCAGGTTGGCGGGCAGGCCAAGCTGCAAGCACGCGATGTCGATCATCGACTGGTGGTTGACCACGATGACGCAAGGCTTGCTCCAGTCGACCTTGTCGAGGCCGCGGACGTCGAGCTTCGCGCCGGCCACGAAGTGCACCCCAGGGCTCCAAAAGCGCCGGGCGAACGAGAGCCCCAGGCTCTGGTAGCCGAGGGCGCCGACGAGGCCACCGAAGGGCATCCAGAAGCCGCTCCAAAAAAACAGCCAGACGGCCTGCACCGTGTTGAGGAGTGCCCAACCGAGCGAAGCCAGCGCGTCTTTGAGTCCCGCCATGCCCCACCGTGGTCGCACACACGCGTTTCACACAAGGGGGTCAGGCCCTGAATCTCGCCGACCGACCGGGCTCAAGAGCGACGCTTCTGAAAGCGAGCGACGACGGGAAAGTGGTCGCTGGCGCCTGCGACGTCGACGACGCGGGCGCCGACGAGGGCGAGGTCGTCGTCGTAGAAAACGTGGTCCATGCGCAGGCGAAAGGGCACGCCGTCCCAGTGCCACGTGGGGTCGCTGACGCCGGCGTCGTCGAGGGCGCTGCTGAAGCCGGCGCCTCTGACGGCGTCGACGGCGCCGCCGGATGCTTCGTTGAAATCGCCAGCGACGACGACAGCGCCGCCTCTTTCTTCGAGGGACTTCAAGAACGTCTTCATCTCGGTCTCGCGGATCGACGGCGTCACGACGGCGCCGGAGACGATCCGCTGCGGCATCGACCCCTCGTCGCCGAAGGGCGGCCGCAGGTGCACGTCGAGCACCTGCACCGGACCGAGGGCGGTCTCGACGACGGCGTGGGCAGCAGGAAACCACGAGACCGCGGGCATGACATCGACGTCGACGGCGCCTTTGCCGAAGACGGCGAGCCCGCCGGCGCCACAGCAGTGGTGGAAGGCCATGCCCGGATACTTCTGGCCGAGCCGCCCGCGCAGCAGCGCCTCCCATTCCGGCGTCGTCTCTTGCAGCACGACGACATCGGCATCGAGGCCGTCGAGGACGTCGACGACGATGTCAGCGCCGACGCCGCCGTAGTTGACGTTCCAGCTGACGACGGTGACGGCGGCTTCGTCGACATCTTCGACGACGACGCGGGAGCCGCCGGCGCAGGAGGCGACGACGAAGACGCAGGAGACGCAGACGGCGCGCATGCCTGTAGAGACGCATGGCGTGCCAAAAGGGTCTCCGTCGTCGGCTCGGGCATCCAAAGTGAAATTGCAGGAACGACTCTCGCCCGCTACGCAGCCGACGACGGAGGGACGCTCATGGGCGATAGAGAAAAGTTCGATCGCATCGCGCAGTCGGACTTCCACAACCAGCGCGGCATCGAGCTGGCCGACCGGGGTTGGCTCGACGAGTCGATCCGTGAGTTCAAGAAGGCCATCGAGCTCGACGCCCAGAGCGCCCACGCCCACGACAACCTCGCGACCGTGCTCGCCGAGAAGGGCCAGCTGCGCGAGGCGCTCAAAGAGTACTTGCTCGCCATCGACCTCGAGCCGCAGTCGCCGACGGCCCACTACAACCTCGCCTGCTTCCTCGCGACCCACGGCCACGACCTCAGCGTCCGCGAATACAAAGAGACCATCGACCTCGAGTGGGACTACCCCGACTCACACTTGAACCTGGGCCTCACCCTTGCCGAGAAGGGCCAGTTCGCCGAAGCCCTCGCCGAGTACCAGCACGCCCTCACCCTCGACCCCAGAGACCCGGTCGCCAAGCACGAGATGGCCACGGTCCTGATGGACATGGGCCGCCCGGCCGAGGCCATCCCGCACCTGCGCGAGGTGGTGAAAACCGAAGCCGAAAACCTCGACGCCTGGGTCGACCTCGGCAACTGCTACGCCACCAAGGGCTTCTACGCAGAGTCCGAAAAAGCGCTCTCCAAAGCCCTCGACATCGACGCCGCCGACTTGATGGCCAACTACCACATGGCTGCCTTGCGGGCCGCTCAGGGCGACACCGACCGCTGCCTCGAGTCCCTCAAGCGGGCCGCTGAAGTCGACAAAGACCGCGTCCGCGCCTGGGTCGAAGGCGACCGCTACTTCGACGTCGTCCGCCGCCTCCCAGCCTTCGGCACCCTCTTCGAATAAGCCGCAAGTACGAGAACGCAGCAGCGCTCAGCGCGGTGATGGCCTGACGAGGCTCCGACGGTGAGATGCGGCGAAGGCTGCGTCAGCAGACCAACGCCGCGGCGAACCGTTGGAGGGGCCCGTCTGTTGGCTGCGGCCTGTCACGCCCGCGAGCGAAGCGAGACGAAACTCAGGCCGCCTGCGAAGGCAAAATCAGCTGCGCTTCCAGATTTTGACGATCTGAAGGAACGCGGCGAGGGCAAAGCCGAGGGCGATGCCGCCGACCAGACCGATGATGATCTTCTTGCCGTAAGCCTTGGTGCTCGACTGCTTCTCGACCCGCGGCGGGACGACGATCTCGAAGCGGGCTTCGGCGGCGGTCTTCTCGAAGCCGAGCTGGTAGTCGGTCTCGTTCTTTTCTTGCGACAGCTGGTCGTACAGCTTCTTTGACGAGTCGTAAGAGCGCGTCAGGTCGGCGTAGCGGGCCTCAAAGTCTGGCAGCGACGCCTGGGCCGCCTTCACCGACTCGAGCTGCTTCTTCGTCGACTCCAGCTGGCTGGTCTTCGCCGCGAGCTCGGCGCGCAGCGATGCTGAGCTCTTGCCACCAGCGCTGCCGCCGCCGCCGGTGTCGTCGGGAGCGGCTTCGGTGCGGGCGAGGCGCTGCTTGATGGCGACGACGTCAGGATGGTTGTCGCCGAGGCCCGAGGCCTTGAGCTCGGCGATCTCTTCTTTGATCTGTTTGACGAGGGCGGCCTTTTTGCCACCACCACCCGACGACGCCGACGCCGACAACATCGTCAGCTGCTGCACGTCGGACTCGAGCTGACTTTGGGTCTTTTGCAGCTCAAAGACGAACTCTTGCGACTTCGCCGCGTTCTCGGGCAACGACGCCAGGTACTTCGTCTTGAACTCTTTCAGCTCTTGATCGGACCGTTTGAGCGTCTCGTCGGCCTTGCCGATTTGCTCACGCAGGTAGTCGACCTTGGTGGTGATGACCTTGGTGGTCTTCTCGACCTCGCTGTCGACGAACGTCTTCACGTGCGTCTGCAGAAACAGCAGCGCGTTCTCTTCGCTGCCAGCCGTGAAGTCGCCGACGAAGTTCTGCACCGGCGGCGGGATGCCGAAGTTCGGCGTCGTCGACTCGAAGTTCAGGTTCTTCTGCAAGACGGCGATGCGGTCTTCGCTGGTGTCGGCCTGGCCCAACGTCTCGAGCGTGCGGCGCAACAAAACCGTCGATTTGAAGTTCGACTTCGCCGCGGCGGCGCGATCGCCAGCGACGCCGGCCTGGCCTTTGTCGCCGCCGTTCAGGATGTTCATCTCGAAGGTCGCCTTGGCACCCGGCGGCGAAGCGACGGCGAGGCCGACGCCGGCGACGAGGCCAACGACGGCGGCGATGCCAATCATCTTGGCGTAGGGCAAAAAGAAGTCGGCGATCTTGCGAACGTTGCCGACCATCTCTTCGAGGTTCATCTCTTGCTCAGGCGCCTGGTTCTGCTGGCCGGCGTTGACGACGACGGGGCCGCCCATGCCCATGCCCATGCCCATGTTCATGCCCATCGGCATGCCATTCATGCCCATCGGCATGCCGTTCATGCCCATCGGCATGCCGTTCATGCCGTTCATGCCGTTCATGCCGTTCATCGGCATGCCGTTGGCGCCGATGATTTGCGGGTCGGGGGCGATGCGGTCGACGCGGCCCGAGCCGGTGGCGGCGCCGAGGGCGGACTGAAATTTGAAGACCGTGTAGCCGACCTGCACGAGGTCGCCGTCGCGCAGCTCAGAGGTGGAAATCTTTTGCGCGTTGACGAGGGTGCCGTTGCTGCTGCCGAGGTCTTTGATCTTGTAGCCGTCGGGGGCGCGGATGACCTCGCAGTGGCGGCCGGAGACGCGGTCGTCGGCGAGGGTGATGTCAGCGGACTCAGAGCGGCCGAGCAGCGTCTGCTCGAAGAGCGGGTACTTGTGGCCGACGTTGGGGCCCATGCAGACGAGAAAAAAAGCGTCAGCCGACGCCGACGGACGCACGGCCAGCGCCTTCTGCGCCTCTTGCTGCGAC
>JANNAY010000124.1:0-2107 GCA_031384945.1 Deltaproteobacteria bacterium | reverse complement strand
CAACGCCGCCGTCGCCAACACCGAGCTCGACGCCCGCGTCTCGGCCGTCAGCACCGAGTTTCAGTACCGCGCGTCAGGACCGACGTTCGCGGGCGGCGCCAACGACCCCGTCGGCAACTGCGTCTTCGACGGCACCACGCTGTCTGGCGCTGGCACCCGCGCTTGCGCCTGCGCCTTCACCGATCGCACGCAAGGCGCCGTCTTCTCCGCCTGCGTCGACGCCATCGGCTTGAACCTGCCCGGCTCTGGCGCCGAAGGCGGCTTCGGCGCGGTGCGCGAGCTGATGCGCGACGCGTTCACGCCGGGCACCGCAGCGGGCGCCGCCGTCGTGCGCGACAAGATCCGCCAGAACGCCCAGCTCGTGACCATCTTCTTGAGCGACGCTGGCGAACAGACGACGACGACCGACGTCTCGCGCTCGCCCTACGAACCCGAGGCGGCGTTTGGCAACGGCTTGACCTTCAACCTGCCCCTCGCCGTCGACTTCTGGGCCGACATCTTCGGCAACCGCGCCGGCGGCGGCTGGGATCCGACGCGCAACAACGAGCCGCCGATGCTGCTCGCTGGCGTGCTCTGCCCCCTCGCCCTTGACCTGGTTGACGACGGAAACGGCAACCTGGTCCCCGGCCCGGGCTGCCAGGGCGAAGAAGACGTCACCGGTCAACAGCAGCCTGACTTCAACGGGAACGGGGGCGGCTACCGTGGCCAGACCTACGCCATCAACCGCTATTACGGCGTCATCACCGAGCTCGCCGGCATCTCGGGCAGCATCACCGGCAGCAACGGCGTCGGCCTCACCGGCAACGCCGCCAACACCCAGATCGGCGGAACGATGGAGGCGATCTTGCGCTCCGTCGTCACCGGCGCCTCGCCGTATGACCTGACCCACGACCCGATCTCGTCGACCATCAAGGTGGCGCTCGAGACGCCCACCGTCGGCGCCTGCAACACCGCCGACGTCCCCCGCGTCACCGACTTGTTGGCCAGCGGCTTTCTCTACGACGCCGCCACCAACTCCATCGCCTTTGTCGGCAACTGCCGTCCGCGCGACGTCGGCACCGACGTCGCCGTCTCCTACCGCACCTGGATCGACCTCACCGGCGACCCCGACGGCGACGACCAGCCCTGCGGCGGCGACTGCCCCGACCCGCTCGTCTGCGTGAACGACCAGTGCGTGTGCCCCGGCGACTGCGGACTGCCCGGCGGCCTCGCCCCCGGCCAGACCTGCGACACGCTGACCGACGGCAACGGCGACGGCTTCCCCGACTGCACCGCCGAGTGCCTCGCCGACTGCGGTGGCTGCGGACCGGGCCAGGAGTGCGACGTCGACTCCGCCAACTGCGCCTGCGCCTGCCCCGCCGACTGCAACTTCGGTGGACCGTTGCCGCAAGGCTTCGTCTGCAATCCCTCGACGTGCCAGGCCGAGTGCGCCCCCGACGGCTGCGTCGGCGCCCCGCCGGGCCCCGGCTTCGTCTGCGGCGACAGCTGCCTCTACGAGTGCGCCGACGACTGTGGCGGCCTGCCGTCTGCCAACCACCGCTGCGACCGCACGAGCTGCACTGCCGAGTGCGCTTCCGACTGCAACGCCAACTGCGACGGCTTCACCACCTGCAACACCACGAGCTGCGCTTGTGAGTGCGTGCAGTCGGCGACCTGCGCCCCCGGCTTCGCCTTCGACCCGATCGCCTGCCAGTGCACCTGCGACGCGACCGCGCTCGCGTGTCCGGCGACCCACAATGCCGACCTCGACAGCTGCGGCTGCGACTGCGGCGCCAACTGCAACGGCACCTGCGGCGCCGGCACCTTCTGCGACGTCGGTACGTGCACGTGCCGCGGCATCGGCGGCTGACCGCGCCCGCGCAAACCTGAGCACGAGACGCGGGGCCTTCACGGGCCCCGCGGTCGTTTTGGGCGTCACAACTTCTCCTTTTCTTCTCCTCCCCTCCTACCCGTAGCGGCCCTGATGCCGAGTCAACGCGACAACGATTGAGCCGCGCCCACGGGGAGGAGGGGCTGGGTGAGGCTGGGGTGCCCGCCCCGCGCGGCCTGTTCGGGGTGCGATCATCCAATCGCGCGATGCTGCTGATGGCAGCGATGGCGTGCACCG
>JANNAY010000121.1:0-5110 GCA_031384945.1 Deltaproteobacteria bacterium | reverse complement strand
GTGCCCGGCGGCCTGCACGGCAAGACCTGCGAGGCGGTGTCGGGTGACCCCATCGCTGGCGGCATCGTGCACATCCGCCTCGCGGGCACCGACGCCGACGTCAAAGACGGCGCGGTCGGCACCGCCGCCGACGGCACGTACACGTCAAAGGCCCTCGCTCCCGGCAAGTACGACGTCTACGTCGACGACGTCGACGGCATCCGCTCCATCCGCGCCGACGTCGAGGTCACCGCCCGCGCAAAGGCGTCAGACCCGCTGCCCTTCGTCGACGACGACGCCTGCCGCACCGATCCTGGCGTGCCCGACGAGGGCTGCGTCATCGGCGACATCTGCAACCGCCACGTCGGCACCCTCGTCGCGGGCGGCGACGTGATCGCCAAGGTCGGCGCCACCGTCGTCACCGGCACCACCGACGAAGACGGCCACTTCGAGGTCTGCGGCATCGTCGACGGCGAGGGCACCGTCACGATCCAGGCGCCCGGCTTTCAGCGCACCTTCCCGATCGAGATCAAGCAAGACACGCCCTTCGTCATCGCCCTCGACGACAACTGCAACTTGCAGACGACGAGCACGGGCTGCCTGATCGCGTCGATCTGCGATCCGGCGCTCGGACCGAACTCGAACCTGGTCGGCGCCGAAGTCACCGTCACCCCCGTCGGCGGCGGCGCCGACGAAGTCACCCACGACCTCACCGACGACCTCGGCTTCTTCGAAGTCTGCGGCCTCGTCCCCGGCACCTACGAAGTCCGCGTCAAAGGCAGCGGCGTCGACGCCACCGAAAACGTCGTCGTCGAAGCCGGCGCCACCAGCGACGTCATCGGACCCGCCGACTGCGCCACCCGCATCGAGCTCGGACGCGTCGAAGGCCAGGTCTGCGACGAGGCCGCCGGCGGCATCTTCAGCGGCCGCGTCGAACTGCGCGACGGCGCCGGCAACCGCGTCGGCAACGCCGTCCTCTCCGACCCCGACGGCAGCTTCGAATTCGAGAGCGTGCCGCCGGGCTCGTACGTCGTGGCCTTTCCCGACAACCCCGAGCTGAACCCCATCCCGATCACGGTGACGGCGTTTCAGACGACGGTGCTGACGGCGCGCAACTGCCCGCTGCCCGACGACGAATGCGTCGACTTCACGCATTCGCCGACGACGACCTCTGACGGCCGCATCTTCTTCATCGTCGACAAGTCAGGGTCGATGCTGCAGGTCGCCCAGGGCTTCGGCGGCGGAGATAAATGGAGCGCGCTGAAGAACGCCATCAACGGCGTGACGTCGACGTTGACCAGCGACGCCATCGATTACGCGCTCGTCGAATTCCCCGACCCACGAAACACGGCATGCGAAGACACCGCCACCGACGACAGCTGCGTCGTCGCCTGCGACGCCGGCACGCAGCAGGTGGCGATGGGTGGATCGGGCGCCCAGGTCGACGCGTCGCTGAACGCGACGACGCCATTCGGTGGCACGCCGACGGCGCAGACGTTGGCGAACACAAAGGCGACCATCGACTCGCTGAACGACATCGAGCGACCCCTCGCTGTCGTGCTCGCCACCGACGGCGCGCCGAACTGCGCGACCACGCAGGGCTTGCAGAGCGGCCAGGCCGATCTGCGGGTGAACTGCACGCTCACGCTGGGCTCGGTGTGCACCAGCACGGCCGACGGACAGACCGACACCAGCTGCGCGCCCTTTAACTGCCTCGACCTCACCGCCGTCGACCGCGTGCGCGAGATCGCCGGCCTTGGCGTCGACGTTCACGTCATCGGCATCCGCGGCAGCAACGAGTCGAGCGCCGCCTTCACCAACACCCTCGACGCGATGGCCGTCGCTGGCGGCGCGCCCCTGCCCGCGGGCTCGCCGACGCGCTTTCACGACGGCAACAACACGCAGGCCCTCGAAGACGCGCTGCAAGCCGTCACGCTGCGCATCGTCGCCTGCAACATCACGACGCCGTTTCGCGTCGACAACGCCACCTCGATCACGCTGCTCATCGGCAACAGCCCCGTGCTGCAGAACGAGAGCCGCACCAACGGCTGGGACGTCACCGGCGCCAACAGCATCCAGCTCTTCGGCGCTGCCTGCGACCGCGCCACCGAGTCCGCCGCCGACATCCACATCGAGCGCTGCGTCGCTGCGGGCCAGGAGTAGAGTCAGCGCATGGGCATCTCCAGCGTCGCTGTCGTCGTCGTCGCCGTCTCGTTGGTCGCCGTCTCAGGCTGCGGACCGCAATCGCTCGAGGGTCAGCCCTGCACCGGCGCCGACGATCCTGACGTCGTCTGTGAAGAGCGGCTGCAGCTGCGCTGCAACTCGCAGATCTACGTGCGGCAGTCAGACTGCTCGTCAGAGTGCACCGAGGGCGCGCCCGAAGTGCCGCACCAGGGCGACATCAGCGCGAGCCAGACGTGGGCCTGCGAGACCGGCGTGCACATCGTCACCGGCCTCATCAACGTCGCCGCTGGCGCGACGCTGACGGTGGCGCCGGGTGCTGCCATCCGCGTCGACCCGTCGAGCCGCATCGACGTCGACCCCGCCGGCCGCTTCGTCGTCGACGCGCCCGATCTGCAGAAGGTGCTGGTGACGTCGAACAACGGCGAAGGCGGCGGCTTCGGCGCCTCGAGCAGCGGCGGCATCAACGTCTTCGCCTCTGAGGGCGAGCCCTCGATCGTGCGCGGTTTGATCATCGAGCGCGGCATTCACGGCCTCGGCGTCTTCGGCCTGTCGACGACGACGGCGACGCCGGTGATTCAGAACTCGACGTTTCGCGACAACCAGAACTTCGGCATCAAGGTCGCCTGCGACGAGCTCGACTTCGTCGTGCCCGACTTCACCGCCGCCTGCGCCGACGTCGCCGACGGCGCCCCCTGCGGCAACGCCTTCTTCGGCAACGGCCTCGCCGAAGTCTCGACCTGCGACGCCGAGTAGCTCAGCTCTTCTTGGCGAGACCGCGGCGCGGCGTGCGCGACGATGATCCCTCGGTGTCGTCGAGGGTCGGCCGTGACGACGTGCGCGGCGCCTCGGCGGTCTCTTTTGTCGCTTCGGCGACGCCGACCATGCCGAGCTCGGCGACCGAGGCGACAGCGCCCGTCGTGTTGATCGCCTGCGCCGCCATCGCCGGCAGCGGCCCCTGCGCCAACGTCGTCGCTGCCTGCGCCGCGGCCATCGGCGCGAACGTCATCGCCGCGTTGACGACGGATTCGCCGCCAAGACCCGATGAGGCACCGCCTGCGTTGGCGGCTTTTTCTGCTTCTTTGGCGGCGGCGGTCTTGCTGCCGTTCGACGTCGTCGCCGGCGCGGCGTTCGCGGCCTGATCGAGGTTGCGGAAGTGGTTGCGCTCTTGCTGATCCATCTTCTGCTGCGTCTGCTTCGATGGATCGAGCGCGACCGGGCGCTCTTGCGACATGCGCGTGACGTCGTCGGGTTTGCCGAAGTTGGCGTCGGGCGCCTTGTTCTTGCCGTGCAAGAAGTCGCTGCCTTTGATGCCGCGCTCCATCTGCACCGCCGCCGCGTCGTAGACCGCGTCGAGCTTCTTGAACGGGTCGCTGACGCCGTCGGGCAGCTCGTGGTGCTCGGTCGGCACCGGCAGGTCTTCGAAGCTCTTCTGAACGAGCGGCGTCTCGAAGCGCCGAACCGGCGCGTCGAACTCGGGGTCGTGCCACAGCGCGCTCATGCCGGCCGCGTGGCTCGAGTGGGAAACGCTTCCGATTCGCATCAACAACCTCGAGTCGGTTTCAGCGCACGGCGACGAACAGCGACGAACGAGTCGTGAGCGTAACGGAGCTTCTTGAGCATCGGTTGTCTCCCCGATGTAGTTGCGTGTGCGCAGCAGATCCGGTGACAACGTCGCATGCTGCTGCCGCTTGTCGTCGCTGTCGCCCTGCCCGTCCTCACCCCCGGGGGGACTCTCGACACCGTCGCCACGCGGTCTGGCTACACAAAGACCGGCCGGCTCGATGAGGTCGGGGTCGTCTGCGCCGACGCAGCGAAAGCCGGCGCCAGGTGCGAGACGCGCGCGACCTCTCCTGAAGGACGCCCGCTGCGCGCCATCACCGTCGGCGACCCGAAGACCCAGCCGACGATCCTGGTGATCGCTGGCATCCACGCCGGCGAGATCGACGGCAAAGACGCCGAGCTCTTGCTGCTGAAAGAGATCCTCGAGAAGAAGGTCGACGTCGCTGGCGTCGCCGTCGTCTTCGTCCCCGTCTACAACGTCGACGGCCACGAGCGCTTCGCGAAGAACCACCGCCCCAACCAACGCGGACCCGAAGAGATGGGTTGGCGCGTGACGTCGCAGAACCTCAACCTCAACCGCGATTGGACAAAGGCCGACGCTCCCGAAACACGGGCGCTGTTGGCGCTCATCGAAGAGGTCGACCCCGTCGTCGTCGTCGACCTGCACGTCACCGACGGCGCGCAGTTTCAACACGACATCTCGGTGATCGTCGAGCCGCAGAACGACGACGGCAGCGACACAGCGTTGATCGCTCCCGCGAAGAAGTTGTCGGCGGCGTTGCAGGCGTCGTTGAAGAAGTCGGGGCATCTGCCGCTCGATTTCTATCCGTCGTTCGAGAACGAAGGCGACCCGCTGTCGGGCGTCACCGTCGGCGTCACGCCGGCGCGGCTGACGCACGGCTATGTCGCGCGGCGCGGCCGCATCGGCGTCCTCGTCGAGACGCATTCGTGGCGCACATACAAAGAGCGCGTGATGGCCCACGCCGACTTGCTGCGCGGGCTCTTTGCGTTGGCGAAGACCGACGCAGCGTCGTGGAAAAAGGCTGCCGTCGACGTCGACGCCGGCCGCAGCGCCCTCGCCGGCAAGACGCTGACGATCGCGTGGGACACCGACACGGAGAAGAAGACGACGTTTCCGTTTCTTGGCTATGCGTACACGCGGACGCCGTCAGAGGTCTCGGGCACGCTGTGGACCCGCTACGACGAGAAGAAGAAGGCGACGTGGTCGGTGCCGCTGTGGCCGGCCGTGAAGCCTGCGGCGACGACGACGGCGCCAGCGGCGTATGCCGTGCAGCCGGGGTGGGCTGCTGTGGTCGCTGAGCGCTTGAAGGCCCACGGCATCGCCTTCACGACGACGACCGCCGCCAAAGACGTCGACGCCGCGTCG
>JANNAY010000103.1:0-2001 GCA_031384945.1 Deltaproteobacteria bacterium | reverse complement strand
GCCACCGCCAGCGCGGTGCGCCCGTCGACGACGGGCCGAGACAAGGGTTAGGCTGGTGTCGTGAGCACCAAGAAATCCGAGACGCAGACGGGGCCGACACCGACGACACAGACGGCCGGGTCGGCAGGGGGCGGCAGCTTCGG
Organism: Deltaproteobacteria bacterium; assembly: GCA_031384945.1. Classification (GTDB taxonomy): domain Bacteria; phylum Myxococcota; class UBA727; order UBA727; family VGSZ01; genus VGSZ01. The sequence continues at coordinate 1,858 of JANNAY010000103.1, read as the reverse complement.
CCACAACCCGCTGGCCGGGCGCGCCCACATCGTGAACCGCGGCGAGCTGCAAGACGAAGCCAGCGCCGGCCCGGGCTCGCTCGATCCAAAGACGCTGGCGCAGCCGAAGGTGCCCGAAGCACGACGGTGGCTTGCCAAGCGCGGCATCGAGCTCGAGGTGCCAGCGAACTGGAAGTACCTGGGCATCGGCAACGAAGGTCGCACCCTCACCTTCGTGTCGGACACCGACGCCGCCGCCCACAGCATCGAGCTGCACCTCTGGTCGATGCCCGACGAATTGACGCCGCAGCAGTTCATGACGGCCCAAGAAGAGCAGCTGCAAGAGGCCACCGAGCTGAAGCGCGTGGTCTCATGGTCGAAGCGCAAGCTCGGACAGGTCGACGGCCTCGTCGTCGTCGGCTGGGGTCCCGACAGCCGCGATGCGCTGTCGCAGACGTCTGACGAAGACCTGTTTCTCGCCACCGATGGCACCGGACGCCGGGCGCTCTCGTGGCGCGGCGTCGTCGAGCGGCAGCTCGAGAGCACGAAAGAGCGCATGTTGGTCATCCTCGCGCTCTCGTCGCCGATCGAGAGCTTTCCCGAAGCCAAGGCCGTCTACGAAGCGATGCTCGATCATTGCGGCGTCTGGACCTGATCGACGATGACCACCGCGACGACACGACGCGCTGGTTGAGAGGTGAACGGATGGTGTGTCCCCGCTGCTCTGCCCCACTGTTGCAGGCAAAGGCCGGCGCCGTCGTCGTCGACGCCTGCAACGTCTGCCGCGGCGCCTTCTACGAGCACGGCGAAGCCTCGAAGGGGCTCGATCCCGACGCTGAATTTCGCGCGCTGTTGGGCGCCGGCACCGCCAGGCTCAAGGGCAAAACGAACCTCTTGTGCCCGCGCGGCCACGGCCCCCTGACGGCCTACCTCTGCACCTCGCCCGACGTGCACCAGCGCGCCAGCGTCGAGATCGACGCCTGTGTCACCTGCCGCGGCATCTGGCTCGACGCCGACGAAGGCCAGGCGCTGCAAAAGATCGCCTCGCAGAGCGGTGACACCAAGAGCGGCATCGGCTGGCACCTGTTGCAGCTGTTCAGCGGCATCCCCCTCGAGGTCTACCACCCGGTGCAGCGACGTCCGGTGATGGTGTGGCTGCTCATCGCCGCCTGTGTCGGCATGTTCGGCTACGAGCTGATTCTGGCGTCGAGAAACCAGCTCGCGTGGGCCATCCAGAATTGGGGCCTCGTGCCCAACGACATCATCCACGGCCGCCACCTGGGCTCGCTCGTGAGCCACATGTTTATGCACGGCGGCTTCGGCCACATCTTCGGCAACCTCGTCTATCTGTACGTTTTCGGTGACAACATCGAAGACAAGATCGGTCGCTTCAAGTTTCTGATTTTGTACTTCATCTGCGGCCTCTTCGCGGCCCTCGGACAGTTCCTCTCGGCCATCCACTCGACGGTGCCGATGGTGGGCGCGTCGGGGGCAATCGCCGGCATTCTCGGCGCCTACCTGATCCTGTTTCCCAGAGTGCGCATTTACGCGACGGTGCTGGTGTTTCGCTTCAAGGTCACCGCATGGCTGTACCTTGGATTCTGGATCGCCATGAACCTTTTGATGGGCGGCGCGGCTGCCCTCGACGGCGCCGAGGGCGCCCATGGCGTCGCGTGGTGGGCGCACATCGGTGGCTTCGCGGCTGGCGCGCTGTGGGCCCTGGCGATGCGCGGCCGCATCCTCGCGGCGCCGCGCGAGGCGCGGGTATGAAGCGCGTCGTCCTCTTCGTCGTCGCCGTCGTCGCCGCCAGCGGCTGCTCGCTCTTTCTCAACACGCAAGGCGAAGGAGAAGGCGAAGTCGCCGCCGGAGAAGGAGAAGG
>JANNAY010000101.1:0-9856 GCA_031384945.1 Deltaproteobacteria bacterium | reverse complement strand
CCTTCTCCTTCTCCTTCCTCTCCTTCTCCTTCTTCGCCTTCTCCTTCTCCTTCTCCTTCTCCTTCTCCTTCTTCGCCTTCTCCTTCTCCTTCTTCGCCTTCGCCCTCTTCACCCTCACCTTCATCGACGACGACGAGAGGGACACCCGGAGCGCACGACCCGCCCACGCAGTGCTCATCGGCCGGACAGTTCGCGTCGGCCTCGCACAGACCGGCCGGCGCGGTGCAAGCGAAAACACCAGACAGCAAAAGCAAGAAAAGAAGAAATCTCATGCCCTACTCAATCGCCAAAGAAGCCGCAGCGACGACGACGCCGGCGACGGCGAGGGCGCTGCCGCCGACCAGCAGTCCCGTCTGCAGCGGATATGAATCACGGGCCACGGTCTTCTGCGCGCCGCTGCTGCCAGGCAGCTGCAACACACCGAGGCTCGATGAAGCGCCGTATGCGCCGACGCCAGCGATGACGCCACCGACGACGGCGACCACGCCGCCGGTGACCAACACAGGGACAAAGAGCGCGCTGCGCGGCGCCTCGTCGGGCAGCTGCTCGGGCGGCTCTTCGCCGAGGTAGAGGGCGGTCAACCGCGCCGCGGCGATCTCGACCTTTTCGCTGAGGCGGTCGATGTCGTCGTCCTGCACCTTCTCGCGCCCGATCGCGAGGTTTCTTTTTCGGTCGTACATCACGACAGTCACGATCATGTTGTCGTCGAAGCGAACGACCGATCCATGCACCAAGACGTCGGCACCCAGCGCGTCGGCCATCTCGGCCTCGCAAGCGACGGCGTCGGTGCAGACGCCGGCCGACTGCTTCTCGGCGTCGACGTTCGACACGGCCCGCAGATCCGCCGACGTCACCACCGCGAACGGACCGCGCCCCAGCTCCGTCGACAGCGTGTCGGTCAGCACCCGCGCGACCGAGCTGCCCACCCGCGTCCGCTTCAAATCCATCACGATCAACCGCGCCTTCTCCGTCGGCGGCGCGGGCGTCGTCTGCGTCATCAGAAAGAGCACAACGTGAAGCACACGCGCGTTGTGGGTCGCCCACCCCCAGCTGTCGAGGACCCATGTCCCCAACCCTCTGCTGGTAGGACCGATGTCCCCTGAGCCTCTGCTGGCGGGCTCGCCCCCCGTCGCGACGTTCTCGATCAGAGCCCGGTCAGCATGCGCAGCCACCACCACCGCTGCAGCTTCTTTTGAAACGCCGGCAACGTCGCCCACGTCGACGACGCCTCGCGCTTCGCCTGCGCCGCCTTTTCCTTCTGCTGCGCCTCCGCATACGCCCGCGACAAGCGCAGATGTCCCTCGATCGACGAGCCGTTGGTGGCGACGAACTTCTCGAGCGCGGCGATGGCGGCGGGCAGTTCGCCGAGCTTGTGGTGGGCGATGCCCTTGGCCAGCCAGGCGTCGCCGTAGCGGATCTTCGGGTCGGCGGCGACGGCGGCGTCGAGGTCGACGAGACCCTCTTGCGGGTGGCCGGCGCGCACGCGGGCGAGGCCCAACAAGAACAAGGTCTCGGCAGAGGCGTCGCGGGCCCTGGCCAGCTCGAGCACGCCGATGGCCGACTTCGGGGCGTTGGCGTCGAGCTTCAACATCGCCAGCTGGCGCGCGGCGAGGGCGTTGTGCGGGTTCTGGGCGATGACGTTCGACAGCTCGCGCCGCTTGTTCGACGAGCGCAGCCAGCGCACCGGATCAGGCGCAAAGCGCTGGGCGACGACGAGCACGACGGCGACGACGAGGATCGCCGGGTTGGCCATCACCACCGACACCACGATCGGACCGAGGATCCACAGCCACATCGACGGCATGGCGCAGCCTAACGCGGGTCTTGCGGCGTCGGGACAGCCGAGAAAGACCAACCCCATGCAACACGACCTGCAAGCGCGCGGACACGTCGAGGTCATCTGCGGACCGATGTTTTCCGGAAAGACCGAAGAGCTCATCAAGCGCGTGCGCCGGGCCCGCATCGCCCGCCAGCGCGTCATCGTGTTCAAGCCCAAGATCGACGACCGCTACGACGTCACCGACGTCGTCTCGCACGTCGGGCTGCGCATCGACTCGCTGCCGATCAGCACGTCGGCCGAGATCGATCCGATCTTGAAGAACGAGCCGAGCCGGGTCTCGGTCATCGGCATCGACGAGGCCCAATTCTTCGACGACGGCATCGTCGACGTCGTCGAACGCCTCGCCGACAAGGGCGCCCGCGTCGTCGTCGCCGGCCTCGACCTCGACTACTTGTGTCGCCCCTTCGGGCCCATGCCCCGGCTCTTGTGCCTCGCCGAAGAGGTCACCAAACAGCTCTCGGTGTGCATGGTCTGCGGCGCCCCCGCCGCGCGGTCCCAGCGGGTCCACAAAGACGCCGCCAGGTTGGGCAAATCCAAAAACGACACCATCCTCGTCGGCGGCGGCGACAGCTACGAAGCCCGCTGCCGCGTCTGCTACGTGCAGGGCATCGACACGCCGGCTACGACGCCGAAGACGTAGGCGCCGTCGTCTCGGTCTTCTTCAGCCGCCGCGGCAGCCGCGCGCTGGGCACGAAGAAGCCAACGAAAGGCGAGCCGGTGAGCAGGCAAAGTCCAAGGTTTTTCATGAAGACCTCTATTGCGGCTGCCGTGCCCGTTTCTTCGCCCGCATCCCGCCGCGATCTCCGCGCCGTCCAGGCGGTGGAAAGCGCTGCAATTCCGCCCACATGTGCGCGGCGCTGCGACGTGGCGTTTCTGGCCCGCCGCGCAGCGGTGTCTGTGGGGCATGGCTGAAAGCCCCATGGCATCGTCGACGGCGATGCTTCGTCATTCGCGACTTCCCCCCGGTTTCGGGGGGCCAGGGGGGCCTTTGCTGGCGCTGTTGGTGGTGCTCGCGGGTTGCAGCAGCGAGCAGCCGCGCATCCCCGACAAAGACGGCGACGACGCCCTCGACGGCGGCGGCGACCACCGCTTCGCCGTCCACGACCCGGCCCACCAGAACTGGCGCGACCGCAGCTTCTTGCTGCACCTGCCCACCGACTACGACAAAGACGACGCCATCCCCGTCGTCGTCGTCTTCCACGGCGGGGGCGGCGACGCGGCCGCCGCGCTCAAGCTCACCTGCTCGCTGGGCGGCGACCTCGATCCGAGCTGTCTGACGCGGCTCGCCGACGACGAGGGCTTCGCCGTCGTCGCCCCCGAAGGCACCCCGGCCATCCTCTTGCCCAACCACCGCACCTGGAACGCCGGCGGACGCAGCGACGACGCCGTCTTCCGCTGCGTCTCCGGCCGCGCCTGCGACGAGAACGTCGACGACATCGCCTTCTTCGACGCCCTCGTCAGCGAGGTCGCCCGCGGCGTCAACGTCGACCGCCAGCGCATCTTCGCCACCGGCCTCAGCAACGGGGGCGCCATGGCCCACCGCCTGGCCTGCGAGCGCAGCACCGTCGTCGCCGCCATCGGCGCCGTGGGCGGCGGCAACCAGCTCGAAGCGGTGCAGGGCTGCAACCCCGCGCGCCCGGTCCCCGTCGTGCAGATCCACGGCACCGAAGACCCGTGCTGGCGCTTCGGCACAGACGACGAGATGGGCGCCTGCGAGGCCCGCATCAACGCCGAGAAGGTGCACGTCTCGGCCGAAGAGACCGTCGAGGGATGGCGCGCCAGAAACGGCTGCGGCGAAGAATTCAGCGAAGAAGACCTCGGCGACAGCAGCGTCGCCAGAGTCTTCAACGGCTGCATCGACGACGCCAGCGTCGAATTCGTCGTCGTCGAAGGCGGCGGCCACACCTGGCCACAGGGCTACGGCTACCTGCCCGATGGCACCATCGGCACCACCACCACCGACTTCTCCGCCAACGAGCGCCTGTGGACCTTCTTCGACGCCCACCCGCTGCCCTTCTGACCCGTTAGGCTCACCGCCTCGTTGTCGGAGTAACCCCATGCGCGCCGCAGGCACCTTCTTCGTCGTCATCGCCGCCGCCTTGTTCGCCGGCTCCATCTTCAGCGTCATCGGCTTCCTCGCCGGCGGCTTCGAATTCATCGACGACGGCGAACCCGCGGCCATCATGGTCTACGTCCCCGTCGGGCTCGCGCTCGGCTTCGTCGGCCTGCTCAGCTACATCGCCGGCAGCGCGCTGCGAAAGAAGCCTGCGATGAAGGCCGTGTAAGACGCGCTCCCATCCAGAAGATCGAGTCCAAGCTGGTGGTCGAGCGCGCTGGACAGCGAATCGCCAACATCCCGATGGTTTCCAACTAAAGAAAAAGCGCCCACCAAGGGGCGCTTTTTTGTCTCACGGAGATCGTGGACGGGTCAGAACTGGGCCTTCTCGGTCGAGCCGACGAGGGCCAGGGTCGAGGCGTTGCCGCCGGCGATGACCTGGGCGACGTCGTCGAAGAAGCCGGTGCCGACCTCACGCTGGTGCTTGGTCGCCGTGTAGCCGACCTTCTCGTCGGCGAACTCGCGCTCTTGCAGGCGCGAGTAGGCGGCCATGCCTTCAGTTTTGTATTGCCGCGCCAGATCGAACATCGAGTGGTTCAATGCATGGAAGCCGGCCAGGGTCACGAACTGGAACTTGTATCCCATCGCGCCGAGCTCTTTCTGAAAGGTCGCGATCTGCGCGTCGCTGAGGTGCTTCTTCCAGTTGAACGACGGCGAGCAGTTGTACGCGAGCAGCTTGCCGGGGAACTTCGCGTGAATGCCTTCGGCGAACTCTTTCGCTTCAGCGAGGTCGGGCAGCGAGGTCTCGCACCAGACGAGGTCGGCGTAGGGGGCGTAGGCGAGGCCGCGGGCGATGGCGTACTTCACGCCGCCGTCGATGCGGTAGAAACCCTCGGGCGTGCGCTCTTTGCTGGTGATGAAGGGCTGGTCGCGCTCGTCGACGTCAGACGTCAACAGCTTCGCCGAGTCGGCGTCGGTGCGGGCCACGATCAGCGTGGGCACGCCTTTGACGTCGGCGGCGAGGCGGGCGGCGACGAGGGTGCGGATGAACTGCGCGATGGGCACGAGCACCTTGCCGCCCATGTGACCGCACTTCTTCTCCGACGCCAGCTGGTCTTCGAAGTGAACGCCGGCGGCGCCCGCTTCGATGAGCGCGCCCATCAGCTCATAGGCGTTCAACGGACCGCCGAAGCCGGCCTCAGCGTCGGCCATCAACGGCGCCAACCACGTCTCGACCGACGGCTTCTTGCCCTCGGCGCTCTCGATCTGGTCGGCGCGCATCAAGGCGCTGATGATGCGCTTCACCAACAACGGCACCGAGTTCACAGGATAGAGCGACTGATCGGGATACATGTTCCCACTGTCATTCGCATCGGCAGCGACCTGCCAACCTGAGATGTAGATGGCCTTCAATCCAGCCTTGACCTGTTGCATGGCCTGGTTGCCGGTCATGGCGCCGAGGGCGTGCACGTAGTCTTCGGTGTGCAAGAGCTCCCACAGCCGCTTGGCGCCCAGCTGGGCCACGCTGTGCTCGATCTTGAACGAGCCGCGCAGACGGGCAACGTCGGCGTCAGAGTAGGGGCGGGTGATGCCGGCGAAGCGCTCAGGAACATTCTTGGAAGCAGTACCGTGGGCCATGGTGTCTCTCCGTGAAGATGTCGCCGGCAACAGTCGACCGCTTCGACAGGGACGCTGTCGAATCAGGCGATTTGCCGTCAACTGTTGTCGGTCAGGGTTACAGAAACAGAATCAGGTGAGCTTCTCGTACGCAGGCAGAGTCAGAAACTCTGCAAGGTTCTCGTCGGTCGAGAGACGAAGAAACAATTCCTTCGCCTCCACGAGCCGTCGTCCAGCCAGGGACGCCGTCTCTTCGTCGAGGGTGTGCTTGAGGCGCGCGGCGTCGACGGGCTTGCCGCCGACGAGGACGCCGTGACGGTTCCACTGCCAGACCTGCGCGCGCGCGATCTCGGCGGTGGCCGCGTCTTCCATGAGTCCTTCGATGGGCACGCAGCCGTTGCCGTCGAGCCAGGCAGCCAGATAGGCGACGCCGACGCGCAGGTTGTGGCGCAGGCCTTCTTCGCTCTGCGTGCCGACGGGCGCCTCGAGCAGCGCCGCCGTCAAGACGGCTTCGTCGCGGCTGACGTCGTCGCGCGCCACATGCAGCTGGTTCTGCTTGCCGGCCAGCTTCGCATCAAAGATCACCCGCGCGATCTCGACGAGGCCGGGATGCGCCACCCACGTGCCGTCGTGTCCGTCGTTGGCTTCGCGTTCTTTGTCGGCTCTGACCTTGGCCATGGCGGCGTCGTTCTTCGCCGCATCGCTCTTCACGGGGATGAACGCGCTCATGCCGCCCATCGCGAAGGCACCACGCCGGTGACACGTCTGGATGAGGTGCTGCGAATACGCCCGCAGAAACCCCTTATCCATCGTCATCTGAGAACGATCAGGCGAGATGAAATTCTTGTCGGCGCGTCGACGCTTGATGCACGAAAAGATGTAGTCCCAGCGTCCACAATTGAGACCGACGACGCGGTCTTTCAGTGCATGCAGAATCTCGTTCATCTGAAACGCTGCGGGCAGCGTCTCGATCAACACGGTGACCTTCACGCAGCCGTGGGGCAGGGCGAGGGCGCGTTCGATGAAGCCGATGACGTCGTTGACGAGGGCGGCTTCTTCCATCCGCTCGAGCTTGGGGAAGTACAGGGCCGGCGTGCGGCCATGCGCGAGCAGCGTCTTCGCGGTGTGAAACAGCGTCGTCGCCAGATCGACGAACGACCCCGCGGTCGGCGCACCGTCGACGAGCACATGACGCTCCGGCAGATGAAGCCCGCGCGGACGAAACAGCAACGTCGCGGTCTTCGCCGCCAACGCATACGCCTTCGCCGTCGTCGGATCCGTGTACGCCAGCGTCTTCGCCGCCGCGTCTCTCAGCGAGAGCTGGCCGGTGACGAGGTTCGCCCACGTCGGCGACGTCGCGTCTTCGAAGTCGGCCATGAAGACATCGGCGCCCGAGTTGAGCGCGTTGATGACCATCTTCGGATCGACGGGACCGGTGATCTCGACCCGGCGCAGCAGCAAATCGGCGGGGATCGCGGCGACCGTCCACGACGCGTCGTCGCGGATGGCGCGGGTGTCGCTGCGAAAGCCCAGAACCTCGCTGCCGTCGTCGAGGCGCGCCTGGCGGTCCGCGCGCTCGGCCAGCAGCGCACGACGACGACCGCCAAACTCGCGCTCGAGGTCGCCGATGGGGTCGAGCGCGGCCTGCGGAAACGCGATGCCCTGCCGGGCTTCCTTTCCGTCAAGAGTCACGCTGCGCTGCGCCACAACAACCTCCATGGGAACGAGCCCAGTCTCGGGTGGTTTACGCGCACAGGGGTGTGACGTCAGCCTCAGAAAGCCGTTCACAGCGGTGTTTCACTGGTTTACGACGTTTGCGGTCTTTACTGTTGTGCTGTAAAGATGGGGGCGAGCCACTCCCACCCGCACAGCAACACAACAACGCCCCAGCGGGCCGAACAGCATCCGGACGCGATCCGGCGAGGTCGGTGATGACTTCCACCACAGCGAAGACGACGACCTCTCCGCGGCTCGGGCAAAAACTCCGCACGCTGCGCCGCCGCGAAGGCCTCACCCAACAGCAGCTGGCCGAGCGCCTGAAGATCTCGCCGGCCTACTTGAACCTGATCGAGAACGGCCGACGCCCGCTGCCCGCGCACCTGCTGATCTCTCTCGCCCAGCTGTTCAACCTCGACCTCAAGTCCTTCGCCGTCGACGACGACGCCCAGCTCGGCAGCGATCTGATGGAGGTGTTTGGCGATCCGCTCTTCGACAGCACCGAGCTCGTCACCAACGACATCAAAGAGCTCGCGCAGACCCAGCCCGGCGTCGCCCGCGCCGTCATCAACCTCTACCGCGCCTACCAGTCGCGAAAGTCCAGCGTCGACGTAGGCGGCCCTGAGCAGACGTCGGTGCCCAGCGAAGACGTCAGCGACTTCTTGCAGCGGCACATGAACTACTTCCCCGAGCTTGAAGAGATGGCCGAGGCGCTGCGCAAAGAAGCGCGCGTCGAAGAAGCCCGCAGCAGCGGCGTCACCCGCCAAAACGGCGACGACCTCAGCCGCGCCCTCGTCAGATTCCTCGAAGAAAAAATCGGCGTCACCGTCGAGGTCGCCAAGGCGTCGGCCGAGCCCGAGATGCTGCGCCGCTACGATCCGAAGACGAAGAGACTCACGGTGTCCGAGCTGCTGCCGCCGCGCTCGCGCAACTTTCAGCTCGCCCACCAGATCGGGCTGCTCATCGGCAGCGACGTGCTCGACAAGCTCGTGAAAGACGAGCTCTTGCAGAGCCCCGACGCCAAAGGCCTCGCCCGCGTCGCCCTCGCCAACGCCTTCGCCGGCGCCGTCTTGATGCCCTACCTGCCGTTTCTCGAGGCGGCCGAGCAGAGCCGCTACGACATCGAATTGCTCGGCCATCGCTTTCGCACCTCGTTCGAGCAGGGCTGTCACCGCGTGTGCACGCTGCGTCGTCCCGGCGCGCAGGGCGTGCCGTTTCACTTCTTGCGCGTCGACATCGCCGGCAACATCTCGAAGCGCTTCAGCGGCAGCGGCATCCGCTTCGCTCGCTTCGCCGGCGCGTGCCCCCGTTGGAACGTGTTCTCGGCGTTCTTGACCCCCGGCATGATCAAGACGCAGGTCTCCGAGTTTCCCGATGGTTCGGTCTATTTCTGTATCTCGTCAACCATCCGTAAGATCAACCAAGGGTATACACCGCGCCACGCCCTTCACGCCGTCGGCCTCGGCTGCGACCTCGAGCACGCCAAAAAATTAGTGTACGCCGATGGCGTCGATCTCAACCACAAAATCCCAGTCGGCGTCACCTGCCGTGTCTGCTCGCGCGACGACTGCACCGAGCGCGCGTTTCCCGCCCAGAAAGCCCCCCTCGTCGTCGACGAGAACCAGCGCAACTCATCGTTCTACCGCTCGGGCCTGCCGATCCTGCGCTGAGCAAGCGATCCCCGTCACGTCGTCGTCGCAGCTTGAATGGCGCACCCCGGGCGGCCGTTTCCTTCCTGAGCGGCGCTTCGGCTAGAACCACTCGCTGCCCGCTGGTGGAGGTTTCTTGCGTTCGTCCCCGGTCAAGACCCCGCCGTTGCTCGCGTCCGTCGCGTCCGTCGCGCTCGGCCTGCTCATGACGACGTCGGCGTCACCCGCCCACGCCGCCGGCCCCGTCGAAGGACCCGTCGACGAGACCATCAAAGAGACGATCGCTTCGCTCGACGCCTCGTTCGTCGAGAAGCTGCCGCTCGATCGCTACGCCCTCTTCGCCCTCGACGCTCTCGCCGATGCCGACCGCTGCCTCTCGCGCCAGGCCGCGCCTGGGCACATCGTGCTCGCCTGCAACGGCACGACGCTGACGGCGCCGTGGCCGCCCGCCAAGCCCAACGACGTGGCCCAGCTCTTGAGCAACGCGATCCGGCTCATCGATCCGCAGCGCGAGGTGCCGCTGCCGAAGGTGCAGAAGGTCGCGCGCGCGTTGGCGATGGCCACCGACGATCCGTTTACGGCGTATTTGTCGCCGGCAATGATGGCGACGGCGGCGTCGATGAAGCACGGCCTCGCCGCGGCCACGCCGGGCATCGACCTCTGGCCCCGTGATCCCTCGCGCATCCGCGAAGTCCGCATCGGCTCCGACGCCCACGCCAAAGGCATCGTCCCCGGCGACCGCATCGCCACCATCGACGGCGCCGATGTCGCGGCCCTCACCTTCCCCGAGGTGCTGCAGCGCATGACGGGGCCCAACGCCTCGACCGTGCGCCTCGTCGTCAAAAAGGCCAGCACCGGCGCGACACAGACCTTCGACGTCTCGCGCCTGTTGGTGCCCGAAGACGACGTCACCACCGGCCGCCTCGGACCGGTGCTCTACATTCACATCCCGATCTTCAAGTCCGGCGTCGCCGAGAA
>JANNAY010000097.1:0-3433 GCA_031384945.1 Deltaproteobacteria bacterium | reverse complement strand
CCTTCTCCTTCTCCTTCTCCTTCTCCTTCTCCTTCTCCTTCTCCTTCTCCTTCTCCTTCTCCTTCGCCTTCTTCGCCTTCGCCTTCGCCGACGACGTCACCCTCGCCTTCACCCTCACCGGTGGGCAGATTGGTGCAGACGAAATTCACGCAGTATGGCTGCGTCTCGGGACACGCGTTGTCAGCGGTGCAACGGGTGTCGCCGCCAAAGAAGGAGGCCACCGAGCAGCCGGCGGCGACGACGACGACAAGGAGGAGAAGAAGCGCGCGCACTACGAGCCGAAGCGCGCCACGAGCGCGGTGGCGCGCTCGACAAAGGCGGGCTTCTTGTGGCGGTCCCAGTTCTTCCACGTGGCGAACGAGGCGGGGTCGGCGCGGTCGACGAAGACCTTGCCGTCGAGGTGGTCGACCTCGTGTTGGAAGGTGCCGGCGGAGAGGCCCTTCGACTCGAAGTCGAGCGCGTTGCCGTGGCGGTCCCAGGCCTGCACGCGGATGTGGACGACGCGGTTCACCGTGCCGCGCAGGTCGACGACCGACAGACAGCCCTCTTCGTTGGCGAAGGTCTCTGTCGACAACGGCGTGAGCACCGGGTTGACGAGCACGGTCAGCGGGATCGGCGGTTTGTAGGGGTAGCGCGGGTTGTTGCCGCGCACCTCGATGGCGCAGATGCGCACGGCGTTCATCACCTGCGGCGCGGCGAGACCGGCGCCGTCGGCGTCGCGCTTGGTGGCGATCAGGTCGTCGATGAACTGCTGCGTCTCGGGCCGCAGCAGCTCTTCTTTCGTCAGCTCGCGCGAGCGCTCGCGCAGCACCGGCTCGCCCAGGGTCGCGATCTTCAGGATGGCCATGGCTCTCTCGTCGTCAGGGGTCAGAAGAAGCTGCGGAAGAACGTAGCGACAACGCGCGGGCCTTCGGGCTTCCAGATGTTGTGCTGGTCGGCCTGCAGCGGATCCGTCAGCGCCGGCGTGCAGAAGACGGTGGCGGAGGCGCAGGCGTCAAAGGCGTCGCAGTCGGCGTCGAGGGTCGACTGCGTCGTTGTCGCCGCGCAGCCGTTGGCAGAGCGAAAGTGCTCGACGGCGGCGGTGCCATAGCGGAAGGGCACGGTGTTGTCGGTCTCGCCGTGGACGACGAGCGCGGCGGGGCCAGAGGCTGTGCAGCCGCTGGTGTCGACGATGTTGGTCGCGTCGCGCGAGACGAGCAGGTCGCCGTCTTCGAAGCCGCCCTCGTAGGTGGCGATGGCCGTCAGGCCGCCGTGCAAGCAGGCGAGAGAGTCGACGAAGAAGCCGCCGCCGGAGAAGCCGACCGCGAACGTCTTCGTGGTGTCGACGCAGAGCTCGTTGCGCATCTTGTCGAGCAGCGCGTCGACGAAGAGCATGTCGGGGTTCTGCGACGCCGCTGTGAAGGTGTCCCAGCTGAGCTCGGCGGGCTCGAAGAGGTTCTGGTTGCGTCCCTCGACGTAGACGATGATCGCGTCGCCGGTGCGTCCGGTGTTGGGCGCGCCGCTCAGGTCAGAGAGCGCGTCGGATTGGCCGCCGGCGAGGCGAAACGCGCCCTCGGTCTCGGCGTTGGCCGCCTGGCGCGAGGCCTCGCACAACCCCGTCGTCGCGTTGAAGCTCGCGCAGGTCTGGTCGCCGTGGAACACGAGCACCACCGGATAGGCGCGTCGGGCGTCGTAGCCGGTCGGCACCGTCAGGCCGTAGCGCCGATCGAGGCCCGCGGCCGTCAGCTCGAGCTCGGCGCGCAAGAAACCGGGGCGCGTGTCGACGTCGAGCGGCAAGCCGCAGCCGGCGCTGCCGTTGACCACTTCGCCTTCTCCTTCTCCTTCTCCTTCTCCTTCTCCTTCTCCTTCTCCCTCTCCTTCTCCTTCTCCCTCTCCCTCTCCCTCTCCCTCGCCTTCGCCTTCGCCCTCGCCTTCGCCGCCGACGTCTTCGATGCAGACGGACTTGCCGGTGCCGCAGACCGGGAGGAACCCGAAGAAGTTCAAACAAAACTGGCCGGGACCGCACGGGTCGCACAGCTCATTGAGCCCGCAGCCGTGGACGAGCTGACAGTCGGTGAAGGTGTCGTCAGAGATGGCGATGAGGCCGAGGGTGGCGCCGGCGGCGAGGTCGCAGACGTCGCCGTCGTTGCACGAGCGGGCGAAGTCGCGCTCGTTGGTGCCGGTGAGGCCGTCGCCGTTGTAGTCGCCGCCTTGCTGCGCGCACTGCGCGTAGCAGACGCCGGCGGCGCCGAAGTCGGGGCCGAGCGCATCGGCGGTGCAACGAACGTCGGGAGCGCCGGCGCGGTCGTAGTCGCCGTCGTCGCAAGCGAGGTGGGTGCCGTCGGCGTAGCCGCAGGTGAAGGCGGGGTCGTTTTGGCCGAAGCTGTGGTCGTCGATGACGGCGGCGTCGGCGATGGGGATCGGCGTGCCGCAGAAGCCCTCGAAGCGGCCGCAGGTGCCGGCGCCGGCGCCGACGTCGATGCACTCGAAGCCGTTGACGAGGTTGCAGGCGCAGCGTCCGTCGTCGCCGTCGGCGCAGCTGCGCAGGTCGCAGGCGACGCGGCTGTCGGGATCGTTGGGGTTCGAGAGCTGAAACGAATCGATGAAGACGTCGAAGGCGCCGTGGCCGCAGATCTCGCCGTCGGCGCAGCGGTCGATGAGGTCGTTGACGCCGCAGAGCTCTTTGCAGCTGCTGACGAGCGCGATGTCGTTGGTGTTGAGATCGTTTTCGGGGTTGGCGGTGAGCACGAGGGCGCAGGCGCGTCCATCGGTGCAGCTGTCGGGGTCGGCGAAGCCGAAGCAGGTGGCGTCGCGCTCGGCGACGGGCGGCAGGCAGACGGCGGCGATGCCGGCGAAGTTGCCGGCGGCGCGGTCAAAGATCGCCTGCACCTGACAGGTCGTACCTTGTGCGCAGAGCGTGGGATCTTCGACGCCCTGGCCGGTGCCGGTGCCGTCGTCGACGACGCAGTTGCGCTGGCACAGGCCGGTGAGGCCGAGGGTCTGGCTGACGCAGATGTTGGCGCTGGCGCAGCGTTCGCCGCTGCCGTCGACGTTGCAGACGGCGCCGACGTCGAGGCCGTCGAGCTCGCCTTCGCCTTCGCCTTCTTCGCCTTCGCCTTCGCCTTCTTCGCCTTCGCCTTCGCCGCCTTCGCCTTCGCCCTCGTCGCCGCCGTCGCCCTCGCCTTCGATGGTGATGGGCGGCGTCGCCGGGCAGCCGGTGACGATCACGCTGACGAGGACGATGAGGGGGGCAAAGGCCAAAGCGAAGCGCATGGGGCAGAGCGTTCCACATGTGACGCGGCTCCTCCATGGGGCCCGACAGACGTCGTGGTGGGACTGGTGTTGGCGTGGAACAACGCCAAGCATGTCGCGTCTGCTTGTGCTCCTTCTCCTCTCTGCCGCTTTCCCAGCGTTTTTGGGTTGCCCGGCCCCCGCGTGCCGTGACGATGCCAAC
>JANNAY010000095.1:0-2502 GCA_031384945.1 Deltaproteobacteria bacterium | reverse complement strand
CTTCGAGATCGAGCTGCTGCACCACGAGCCCCGCAGCTGGCGGCGCTTCTTGATGAAGTCGACCGCGCGCTTGCACCTCGGCGACTTGCACGACGCCATCCAGATCGCGGCCGGTTGGAACCAGAGCCACCTCGCCGCGTTCTGCGTCAACCGCAAGACGCCCGTGGCGCAGCTGATGGACGACGACAGCGGCTACGACACATCGCCGACGTTCACCAAGGTCAAGGTCGCTGACGCCTTCGCCGACACCAACACCCTGCTCTACAACTACGACTTCGGCGACGACTGGTGGGTGCGCGTGAAGCACAAGAGATACGTCGAGCGCGACGGCGACGACCGCCGCGTCTTCGTCGACGCCGTCGGCGCGTTCCCGCCCGACGACTGCGGCGGCATCGGCGGCTTCGAAGACCTGCTCGCGCTCTTCGCGAAGAAGAAGACCAAGGCCCGGCTCACCGCTGACGAGCGCGAGCGCCTCGCATGGGTCGGCGACTGGTCGCCTGAGGTCAACCTCGAGCGCCTCGCGCGCGCGTTCTCGCTGACCCGCACGGGCAACTACTGGTCGCGCGCGTAGCGCTCGGCGGCGCGCAGCTCGTCGCCCCGGGCGCGCTCGACGACGCCGTGACGATGTGCTTCAGCATCCAGCGACGGTGACGATGCCGCGCCGTCGCCGCAAGAGCGCGAGCAGCGCCACGACAACGGGGACGCCTGCGCCGCCGCCGTTGCAGCCGCCGCAGCCGCCGTCGGCGATGACGCTGGGTCCGAGGTCGTCAGCTGCCGCGGTGGCTTCTTCTTCTTCGTCGTCGCCTTCTCCTTCGCCAGCGACGACGCCTTCGCCTTCTTCGCCTTCGCCTTCGCCTTCTCCGCCAACGACGTCTTCGCCTTCACCGTCGCCGACGACGTCAACGGCGCACGGGCCGCCAACGACGGGGACGCCGAGCGTGCACGTCACCTCGTTGCCAGAGGCGTCGCAGAAGGATCCGTCTTCGGCGCCGTCGAGGTTGGACCAGCACGAGAAGTGGACGCAGTGGCCGCCGCCGACGTCGCTGCAGGTGCCGCCAAAGGCCGCGCAGTCGCCTTCGCCGAAGACGCCGAGGGTGCAGGTGCCGAGGGTGGTGGCGCCGGTGCAGAACTGTCCATCTTCGCCGCCGTCGAGGTGGATCAAGCACTGCGGGTGCACGCAGTGGGCGCGGTCGTTGGCCCCACGTTCAGAGCAGCCGGCGCCGAACGCGCCGCAGTCGCCCTCGCTGTAGGCGCCGTGGTCGCAGGTGCCGATGACGGTGCCGTCGTCGCGGCAGAAGGATCCGTTCTCGTCGCCAGAGAGGTTGGCAGGGCAAATCGGATGCACGCAGTGGGGCGCGCCGCCGTCGGTCGAGCAGGTCGCGCCGAAGAAGCCGCAGTCGCCGCTGCCGACGACGCCGTTGTCGCAGCGGGTGAGGACGCTGCCGTCGCAGCCGCCGAAGTTGACGTCGTCACAACGGGGATCGGTGCCGCACGGTCCGGGGACGTCGGCGGGGTTGCCCCACCACTCCCAATGCCAGGCCTCGCTGGGCACCGTGCGCGAGAAGCCGAAGCGGGCGCCGTTGTTGTTCAACCAATTCAACACGCCGCCGTCGCTGGTGTTGAGGTCGAGGGCGTGTCCGCTCTGGTGGTTCGAGGTGCCGGGCCGCGCGGCGAGGTTGCAGTTGTTGCAGTTGCAATTGACGTAGCAGCTGTAGAGCCGCTCTTGCTCGCTCATGGTGCGGAAGCCAGAGACGATGCGGATGGCCACCCCCGACGACGACGCAGCCTCTTGCATCGCGATGTACGCGTTGGCGGTGCTGCGTTCGACGGGGCGCGAGTCGACGCTCACCACCGTGATCGAGAACGCGTTGCCCTGGCGGTAGCCGGTGTCGTCGCGTTCGCTGCAGTCGAAGAGGCCGGCTTCGTCGACGTTGTCGTAGGCGTCGACGGGGGCGCTGCCGTCGCGTCCATCGATATCGAGATCGGTCTCACAACCTGGGTTGAGCATCGTCAGCACGCTCATCGCCGCGATCACCAACGCTGAATTCTTCGTTCGCATGTGGCCACCCTCATTCCGTGACCACATCGTCGTCATTTTCGCGCGGCGTTCATCCGACGTTGGGACGATGCGACTTCAGATTCGCATCCGGCGTCGGGCGGACCGATCTGGCGCGCCAAACTGCCGTTTTCGGCGTGTCGAGGTGCCGTGCGCGGGTTCGCGACAGCTAGCGCGAGAGGGCGAGCCCGACGAAGACCGCGCCGAGCGAGAGCAAGACCGAGCCTGCCGCGTAGGCGATCGAGATCGTCGTGTCGCCGCGGTGCCACAGCTGGGCGACATCGAGCGAAAACGCCGAGAACGTCGTGAAGCCGCCGAGCACGCCAGTGAGCAAGAACAACTTCGGCCGCGTGACGTCGACGTTCTTGGCCGCGAGCCACCCAAAGAGCAGACCGATCAGCAGCGAGCCGACGACGTTGATGGCCATCGTCGCCCACGGACGGTCG
>JANNAY010000048.1:0-3602 GCA_031384945.1 Deltaproteobacteria bacterium | reverse complement strand
GCCCGCGGCGGAGGGCGAAGGAGAGGGCGAAGGCGAGGGCGAAGGAGAGGGCGAGGGCGAAGGCGAGGGCGAAGGCGAGGGCGAAGGCGAAGGCGAAGGCGAAGGCGACGGCGAAGCCGACGGCGACGGCGAAGGCGAAGGCGAAGGCGAGGGCGAAGGCGAAGGCGAAGGCGAAGGCGAAGGCGAGGGCGAAGGCGAAGGCGAAGAAGGCGAAGGCGAAGAAGGCGAAGGCGAAGGCGAAGAGGGCGAAGGCGAAGAAGGCGAAGGCGAAGAAGGCGAAGGCGAAGAAGGCGAAGGCGAACCCGCCGCCTGCACCCCCGGCTGCATCGACGACGTCACCGAAGGCCTGTGCAACTCCGCTGGCCAGCTGATCCGCTTCCCGTGTGGTGAAGACCAGAAGTGCACGACCGACGTGTGCGAGGCCGATCCGGCGCTCAACGGCGCTGGTGGCTGCACGTGCCAGGACGCGACCGCAGAGTCGGCGTCGTTGGCGACCGCGCTGGCGGGTCTGCTGTTCGTCCGTCGTCGCCGCCGCAGCATGACGCAGACGCGGGGAGCCTGATTGATGCGCAAGGTTCTGCTCCTCGACGACGAGCCCGCCGTTCTCTCGGTGCTGGCCGACTATCTTCAGGCCCCCGGCCTTGAGATCGTGACGTGTCGTGAGATCGAGGCTGCTGAGGCGATCCTCGAGCACCATCGCTTTCACGTCGTCGTCACCGATCTGCGCGTCTCTGAGCTCGGCGGTCTCGAAGGCATGCGCCTCATCCGCTGGGTGTCGACGCACTTTCCTGAGACCACCGTTTTGGCGATGTCGGGCTACGTCAACGACGACGTCCACGCCCTCGGCCGCGCCGTCGGCGCTGCCGCGATTCTAGAGAAGCCGATCGATCTGCGGCGACTGAAGCGTTACGTGCACGGCGAAAACGGCCTGCCCGTCGACGGGCCCGAAGGCACCGTCGCCGAGGTCGACCTGCTCGACGACTTTCTCAAAGAAGGCTCGATCCGCTCGGTGCTGCAGCCGATCGTGCAAATCGGTGCGCAAGACGGCTCGACCGGCTCACCGTTCATTGCTCATGCGTGGGAGGCGCTGGCGCGCGCGCCGGCCACGACGCCCCTGCGCAACCCTGAGATTCTCTTTGCCTATGCATCGAGAAAAGAGCGGCTGTGGGACACGGATTTATTGTGCATCAAAGCCGCCCTCGCTGAAGCGACAAAACTGCGACTGCAAGGTCGTTCGACGCTGTTCATCAATACACAGCCGCGATCGATGACCAACGCCGACTTCGCGCGCGTCGTCACCGACCTCGTGATCGCCGCCGGCTTCCAAAACGACGAAATTGTCTTCGAGCTGACCGAGCAACAGACGATTGTAAATCCGCAGGCCTTTGCCAAGACACTTGGGCAGTTGCGCGACCAGGGCTTCAAGATCGCGCTCGACGATTATGGCGTCGGTTTCGCCAACCTGCGGCTGGTGCAAGACCTGCGTCCTGAGTACCTGAAGCTCTCGGGCTACTTCTGCCGCGACGTGCACAAAGACCCGTTCAAGCAGCTCATCGTCAAGAGCACCGGCGAGATGTGCCACACGCTCGGCATCCCGGTGATCCTCGAGAACGTCGAGACCATCGACGAGCTCGAGGTCGTTCGTTCGCTGCAGATCGACTACGGACAGGGCTACCACTTCGCTCGTCCGGCGCCGGCCGACGAGTTCGCGACGTCGTCACGCTTCGTGATGGACAAGGGCGTGAACAAGCAAAAGACCGAGTCCGCCGTCGTCGAGCACAAGCGGTGAGCTCGCGCGAAGACGTCGCTCGCTGACACCTGCTAGCTGTCGCTCGGACGTTGATTATTTCTGTGCCTTCGCCGTGAAGGCGAAGAGGACCGCGTTGCCGCCTTCGCCGCGGGGGCCGCCGACGATGATGGTGCCGCCGTCGGGGACAGCGACGAGCGTGTCGAACTTGAGGGCTTCAATGCCCAATGAGAAACGCAGCTTGCCGCCCGATTGTCGACCGTGAGCGGCGACGACGAGGAAGCGCTTCTTGTCTTTGCCCTTCTTGGACAGCACGGGAATCTCGAGGCTGACGCGCTCGCCCTCTTGCACGAGCGAGGTGTGCTCGTCTTTGAGGTCGAACTTCTTGAAGGGCAGGTTCTTCAGGTCTTTGGCCAGACCCTGCAGCTTCTTGTCGACGTCAACGCCGTCGCCAGCGTCGCCTTTGACAGCTTCGATGACGCGCAGCTCGACGACGTACTTCTCGGTGGGAGCGGCCGCCAACGAGGGCTGTGCGCTGATGAAGGGCGCGAGCGCCAGCAGGGCGGCGAAAAACACACGACGCGTGATCATGTGCCCTGTTCTTTCTCAGAATCCGAGTCGAGTCCGTCGACCCAGATGATGGTGATGTTGGATTCAGCGGTGGAGAAAACCATCGTGGTGCCGGTGGCGTCGATGGCCTCGACGTCGGCGCTGTTGTCGCCGAGCACGGCCAATTCGCCGTTGGCGACGGCGCGGTTGTCGGCGAGGACGATGGGGGCGGCGGCGTCGACAAAGGCCTGTTGCAAGGCAGCAAAGGCGGAGGCGTCGGGGTTCGCCGTGGTTTGCGGCTCGCTCTTGCCGACGACGACGAACAACACGAGGGCGGCGGAGGCGGCGAGCAGCGGGGCGAAGCCCTGGCTGAACAGCGCGCGGACACGATCGGCCAGCGTGGGCGCGGCCGCCGTCGCCGTCGTCGAAGATGACGTCGAAGAAGTCGTCGAAGAAGTCGTCGAAGTCGCCTTCTGCAGCGTCGCCGAGGCCTGCGTCTTCGTCTGCAGCTCGACGGCGTTGATGGCCTGCAAAGCAGCAGCGCCGGCTTTCTCGGCGAGGACGAGAAAGGCGGCGCTGTCGGTGGCGGCACGCAGGGCTTCACCGGGGAAACGCGCATAGGACGTTTCGAAGGCGAGGGCGGCGTAGACGTCGTCGTCGGCGCCGCAGAGGCCGGCGAGCTCGTTCACTTCGGCGTCGGAGAGCTGTCCATCGACGGCGCCGGTGGCGAGGGCCCAGCCGCGCTCGGTGCGCTCGACGCGGGCCAGCACGTGCTCGGGCACCTGCGCCAGGCCGCGGGCGACGGCGAAGGCGTGGTCGTCGGACGCGACGTTGATGGCGGCGCGGGCGACGTCGCTGGCGGCGACAAACGAAGCCGCCGCGTCGGCCAGCGCCGGCGTAGCGAGCAGCTGTTCGAGGCGGCGGTCTTGGGCCGTCGACGACGCGCCGTCTTGGGCGAGCGAGGTGAGGGTCTCGACGGCTTCGCGGCCAAATTCGGGAGCTGTGGGCAGGGCGCCCGGATCGAGCTCGGCCATCACGCGGGCAGAGATGAGGCCACCAAAGGCGTCGGCAGCGGCGTCTTCGGTGATGGCGTCGGCAAAGGCGCGTTGGGCGCTGGCCATGACGTCGGCGAGGTCGTCGAGGGCGTCTTGCAAATCAGGGCGCTGCGAGAGCTTGTTCAGGTCCTCGGAGTAGAACTGGAAGTTGTTGCGGCCGCGCTCCTTCGCCTGGTACATCGCGGTGTCGGCGTTCCTCATCAGCTCCTCCACGTCGGCGCCGTCCTCCGGGAAGCTCGCGATGCCGATGC
>JANNAY010000034.1:0-2045 GCA_031384945.1 Deltaproteobacteria bacterium | reverse complement strand
CCCCGGTGAAAACGCCGGCATCATCGACATCGGCGACGGCCTTGGCATCGCTTTCAAAATCGAAAGCCACAATCACCCCAGCTTTATCGAACCCTTTCAAGGCGCCGCCACCGGCGTCGGCGGCATTCTCCGCGACATTTTCACCATGGGCGCCCGGCCCATAGCCGTACTCGATTCCCTTCGCTTCGGCCCGCTCGACGAACCCCGCAATCGCCGCATCGTCGAAGGCGTCGTCAGCGGCATCTCCCACTACGGCAACTGCTTCGGCGTCCCCACCGTCTACAGCTCCGCCGAATTCGACGCCGCCTACGACGGCAACGTGCTCGTCAACGCCTTTGCCCTCGGCGTCTTGAAGAAAGACCGCATCTTCAAGGGCAACGCGTCAGGCGTCGGCAACCCCGTCATGTACGTCGGCGCCAAGACCGGACGCGACGGCATCCACGGCGCCACCATGGCCTCTGACTCGTTCTCTGAGGGCGTCGAGAGCGAGCGGCCCACCGTGCAGGTCGGCGACCCGTTCAAAGAGAAGCTGCTCGTCGAAGCGTGCCTCGACCTCTTCGCCCGCGGCGAAGAATTGCTGGTCGGCATTCAAGACATGGGCGCCGCCGGCCTCACTTCGTCAGCTTTCGAAATGGCGAGCCGGGCCGGCAGCGGCGTGCAGCTCGACCTCGACAAAGTGCCCGCCCGCGAGACGGGCATGACGGCCTACGAGCTGATGTTGAGCGAGTCGCAAGAGCGCATGTTGCTCGTCGCGAAGCGCGGCAAAGAAGACGACGTCCGCGCCATCTTCGACAAATGGGACCTCGACTGCACCGTCATCGGCGTCGTCTCTGACGACGGGCTGGTGCGCCTGACGAAGAACGGCGTCGAGGTCTGCGCCCTGCCCGCCACGCCGCTGGCCGACGAGGCGCCGCGCTACGACCGCCCGCACACGACGCCGCCGGCGCCGCCACCGCTGTCGCCGTCTGAGCTTTCGTCGCTCAAGAAGAACCCGACGACATTGGTGAACGAAGTGCTGCTGTCGCCGACGACGGCGCCGAAGACGTGGATCTACAAGCAGTACGACCGCGAAGTCGGCGCCGGCACCCTCGTCGACGGCAGCCACGGCGCCGCCGCCCTCGTGCGCTTGCCCGAGACCGACCGCGCCATCGCCATGGCCCTCGTGTGCAACTCGCGGCATTGCTCGCTCGACCCCCACGAAGGCGCCGCCCGCGCCGTCGTCGAAGGCGTCGCCCGCGTCGCCTGCGTCGGCGCCGTCGCTGTCGGCGTCACCGACTGCCTCAACTACGGCTCGCCGCTGGTGCCCGAGCAGATGGGCCAGATCGCCGCTGGCGTCGACGGCATCGCCGCCGCGTGCATCGCCCTCGACGTCGCCGTCGTCAGCGGCAACGTCAGCCTCTACAACCAGACCGACGAGACCGGCGTGCTGCCCACGCCCACCATCGGCGTCGTCGGCGTCGTCGACGACCTGCACAAAGTGGCGCCGCCGCAGCCCCTGAAGGCTGGCGACGTGCTGCTGCGCCTCGGACCGGCGTCGACCACGCTCGAAGGCTCGCTGGCCGTGTGGCAGCGCCACGGACGCAAGGGCGGGCTGGCGAAGCTCGACCTCGCTGCCACGAAGACGCTCTGCGACCACGTGCGCGGGCTGCGCGTGGGCGGGCACATCCTCGACGCGCGTCCGGTGCTCTTGGGCGGGCTGGCCCAGTGCCTGTTCGACGTTTCTAGAAGTTGCGATCTGAGCGCACGGGCGACGTTGCCCGAGGGCGAAGACTTCTTCGCCGGCTTCCTCGGCGAAGACGTCGTCAGCTTCGTCGTCGTCGTCGACAACCAGGGCGTCGCCGACGTCCAACGCGCCAGCGCCGCCCAAGGCATCGACGCCAGCGTCATCGGCACCCTCGGCGTGTCGGCGACGTTTCACTTGCAAGACGCCGCCTCTGACGTCGTCTACGACCGGCCGATGGCGCAGCTGCTCAACGCCGCCGAAGCCGTCATCCCCGACCTCGTCGCCGGGAAGCTGTCGTGAGCGGCCGCCGCGTCGGCTTCGA
>JANNAY010000013.1:0-1744 GCA_031384945.1 Deltaproteobacteria bacterium | reverse complement strand
CCGGCGCGCCGCAGGGCATGAAGATGGCGTGCGGGCAGAATCCCAAGCGCGTTTACGGCGGACGCGGCGGGCGTCCGTCGACGCGCATGGGCAACATTGCGCAGCAGCGCGCCGCGTTTCAAGAGGCACTGGAATACAAGCGCCGGTGGGAGAAATACCGTCGTGACCTGTCGGCGTGGCAGACGAAGCAGGCGAAGAAGACCCAAGAGGCGGCGAACCCGAATCCGAAGACGCCGACGCCTGCGCCTGCTGCCTCTTCGGCGTCCTCGCCGCCACCCGGCGACAATGTTGAGCCGCCGGACGATCCGCCGGATCCGCCGGGGCGCGATTTGGGGCTCGAGACGCTGGCCGATGTCATCGACGGCAAGATCCTCGTGCACAACCACTGCTACCGGGCCGACGAGATGAACCTGATGATGGACATCGCCAAAGAATTCGGTTTCAAGATCAAGTCATTTCACCACGCCGTCGAGGCCTACAAGATCGCCGACCGCCTCGCCCAAGAAGGCGTCGGCGTCTCGACGTGGGTCGACTGGTGGGGCTTCAAGATGGAGAGCTACGACGGCGTGCGCGCCAACCTCGCCCTCGTCGACGCTGCCGGCGGCCGCGCCATCGTGCACAGCGACAGCGACGTCGAGGTGCGCCAGCTGAACCAAGAGGCCGCCAAAGGATGGGCCGCCGGTGCACAGCTCGGGTTGAGCATCTCTGAGAACACCGTCTTGCGTTGGACGACGGCCAACCCCGCCTGGGCCCTCGGCATCGACGACCAAACGGGCACGCTCGAGAACGGCAAGATGGCCGACGTCGTCGTGTGGAGCGGCTCGCCCTTCTCGACCTACAGCAAGCCCGAGCTCGTCTACGTCGACGGCGCCCTCGCCTACGACGCCAAGGTCGGCCCCCCCGAGACCGACGTCATGATCGGCACCGATGCGCTGCCGCTACCCTCGAAGACGACGAAGACGACGAAGACGGAGAAGCAGCAGTGATCAACATCGTCTTCGCCCTCGCCGCAGTCGTCACCATCAGCGACGTCACCGTCGAAGTCGGCGACGGCACCGTCATCGAACACGCCAACGTCGTCATCGGCGACAGCGGCCTCGTGGCCTCCGTCGGCAAAGAAGTCGCTGGCACCGTCGTCGACGGCAAAGGCAAGGTCGTCACCGCCGGACTCTTCGCCACGGGTTCACAGCTCGGCTTGTTCGAAGTCGGCCTCGAAGCCGCCAGCGACGACGACCATTTGAATGGGCCAGCCACCCCCGGCTACCGCGCCGCCGACGGCTTCAACCCGCTGTCGCCGCACATCGCCATCGACCGCGAAGAAGGCGTCACCACAGCGCTGCTCGCCCCCGGCGGCGGCAAGCTGCTCGCGGGCCAGGCGTTCGTCGTCGACCTCACCTCGCAGCTCGACGTCGTGCCCGACGCCGCCAAGCCCGTCGCCGTCTACGGCGCCTTCGACGGCGGCGTCGCCGAAGCCTGGGGCGGCTCGCGCGGCGGCATGTTGCTCGCGCTGCGCGAGATCCTCGACGACGCGCGCTTCTACAAGGCCCACGTCGCCGCCTACGACAAAGGCGAGTCGCGCGAGTTGCAGCTGTCGCCGACGCACTTGAAGGCCCTCGCGCCGCTGCTCGACGGCAAGATCCCCCTCGTCGTCAGTGTCGACCGCGCCGCCGACATCCGCGCGCTGCTCGCCTTTGCCAAAGAGCAAAAGATCAAGCTCGTGCTCGAGAGCGCCGTCGAAGGTTGG
>JANNAY010001645.1:0-2189 GCA_031384945.1 Deltaproteobacteria bacterium | reverse complement strand
CGGGCGACGCTGCGCTGTGGGGTTGTCCCTTGCGCAGCGTCTTCGTTTCCGCCGCCGCCGCTTTCGTCAGCAGCTGCGCCGGGCCGCCGCCGGATGACGCGCCCGCGACGGGTCCGCAGATCTCGCTGTTCGACGTCGACGACGACCGCGCCGTCTGCACCGCCGGCGCTGGCGACTATGCAGGACTCGCCACCCGCGACTGCGCCCTCGACGTCGTCGAACGCGAAGACCAATGCTTCGTCGTCGTCAACCCGAGCGACGAAGAGCTGCACATCACCGACGTACGCTTCGACGTTGGCGGCGGCTTCGTCCTGGTCGACGCCGCCGACGTCGACGCCATCGCCGCCCACGGCCGCGCAGATGTCGTCGTCTCGTTCGACGACAGCGCCGGCCGCGACGGCGTCCTCCGCATCACCAGCGACGCCATCAACGACGCCGTCGTCGCGGTCACGCTGCGCGGCCGGAATGTTTGTTCGCCCCGCATCGCTGTCGTCCCCGCCGAATGCGACTTCGGCGACGTCGACGTCGGCGGCCAGGCCTTCTGCGATCTCAGCATCAACAACCTCGGCGCATGCGAACTGCTCATCACCGACATCGCCTTTACCGACGGCACGCCCGCTCCGACTGTGTTCGGACCCGAGGGCGCGTTTCCCCTGCCGACGACCACGCCCGCAGGCACCGGCGTCACGCTGCGCATCTACGGCCACCCGCAAGACGAGACGACGTCGACGGGCGACCTCATCATCACGACGAATGACATCGACGCGCCCGAAGTGCGTGTGCCGCTGCGCGTGAACGGAGTGACCCCATGAGCTGGCAAGCGACCGCGTTCACCTGGGGCATGCGCGCGCTGCGCCTGAAGCAACGGCTCTTCGGCAGCGCCCGCACCATCGACGCCACCGTCAAACGCGATCGCAAAAAGGGACCCGATACGCCGAGCTTCGACATGAAGAAGAAGTTCAACGTCAGCGACAGCGTCGTCGACGGACGCAACGTCACGACGGTGGCGCCGAAGAACAAGGCCGCGAAGCGGACCATCCTCTACCTGCACGGCGGCGGGTTCGTCATGTCGATCACGTCGCTGCACTGGCTGTTGATCCGAAGGTTGAGCCACCGGCTCGACGCCGTTGTCGTCGTGCCCGACTACCCGCTGGCGCCCGAGCACAGCTGCGTCGAGAGCAACGATTGGATCGTGCGGCACTACGCGCAGCTCGTGCGCAGCGTCGACACAAGCACCCTCAGCGTCATGGGCGACTCGGCCGGCGGCCACCTCGCGCTCGCGCTCTTGCTGCAAGCGAGAGACAAGGGACTGCCGCTGCCGTCGTCGTCGGTGCTCTTCTCGCCCGCGGTGACGGGCGACTACGACCACGAACACCGCAAGGCGAAAGACGCCACCGACTGCATGATCGCCCTCGCGGGCATGGAGCCGATCGCGCGGCTCTGGGCGCGCGACCTCGACGTGCACGACCCGCGCATCTCGCTGCTCAAAGCCTCTCTGAAAGGACTGCCACCCATCGCCGTCTACGCCGGCAGCGAAGAGATCATGAGCTACGACGCGCAGCGCATCGAAGAAAAAGCAACAGAAGAGGGCGTCGACATCGACGTCTTCGTCTACGACGGCATGTTTCACGCCTGGCCGATTTTTCCGATCCCCGAGGCCCGCAAGGTCGTCGCTGAGGTCGTCAACTTCGTGCAGAAGAAAGAGCAGAAGAAGAAGACCCAGGCCGCGTAGTCACTGTGTCTTTTTGATCCCGCCTCGGGGGTCATGCAACCGGGCAGCCTCAGGGATGCCTCCGCTCACCTCGTGGTCGCGCAGCGCGCCGCGCAACCACAGCGTGCGATCGACCTGCACACGAAAGATCGCCAACAGCGCGTCGGCGATGTCGTCACCCTCGAGCACACGAAACGCCGCAGCGATCGCCTCGAGGGTCGCGAGCCCGTGCTCGCGGCGCTCTTCGCGCAGCCGCCACGACGTCGTCACCGTGGTGGGCAGCGTCACGCAGGGCAGCGCGGCGAGCCCCGGCAGGCGCGCGCGCATCTTGCGCGCCTGGCGCCACGTGCCGTCGGGCACGACGAGGTCGACGGGTCCAAAGGCTCTGTCGAGGACGACGGCGTCTTCGGCGGGGAACAGCAGCACCTGTCGCCCGTTGAAGGCCCCCCTGGCCCCCCGAAACCGGGGGGAAGTCGCG
>JANNAY010001615.1:0-4139 GCA_031384945.1 Deltaproteobacteria bacterium | reverse complement strand
AGGCGCGCGAGGCCGCGATGCTCGTGGCCCTCGCCGAGCACGCGCTGACGATGCGCATCGTGCCCTTCGCCGAAACGACGTCGTCAGCGCTCGACAAACTGCGTGCTGCGCTCTCGGCGTCGGCCCAGCGCGAGCTGCTCGACCACATGAAGACGCTGCGCTTCGCCGGCATCCCCGCGCTGCCGACGAAAGAAGAAGTGCGAAAGACCATCGAGCAGGCCTTCTTCGAGCGCGCCGTCGTCGAGGTCGAATACGAAGGCCCCAGAGGCGAAGCCCGCGACGGCTTCTTGAAGAAGCGCAGGGTGCGCCTGCGCAACGTCGTGATGGAGGGCTCGTTGGTGCTCTTGAACGTCACCGACGTCGACGACGGCGCCGAGCGCCAGCTCCGCATGGATCGCATCAGCAGCGCCACCATCGTCGAGGGCGAAGGCGAGACGTCGCACGAGGCGTCGTCGACGTTGTCGTAGTCGCCTCATTCGACGTCGCTGCGCAGGGCGCGCAGGGTGTTGCCCGCCAAAACGCCGGGCAGGATGGCGGCGACCTCGGCGGCGCCGATGACGACGAGGATGCCCCCGAGTCCGGCGACGACGGCGAGCAGCCCCCCGCCGCAGAGCATCAGCCCCCCAACGATCGAGCTCTGCTGCGAGTAGCCTTGGGTGGCGAGGCCGAATCCAGTGAGCGCGATGACGGTGAAGACGCCAGCGATGACGGCGACAGCGACGACCGCGACGGCAGAGTAGACGACGGTGATGCCAGCGACGGCGAGGCCAGCGGCGATGTCGCCGACGACGATTCCGGCGATGACGGCAGCGACGGGGCCGACGACGACAGCCGCGGCCGACGGCGCCAACAACAAGAAATTCATCGAGTCGAGCAGCCGCTCGTTCACCGCGGTGGCGACGCCCTCGGGGCAGTGTTGCGAACAGATGAGGCCGGCGTAGAGGCCGGCGCCGACGACGTTGAAGGCGACGACGCCGCCAACGCCGGCAGCAGCGCCGATGCGGCCGACATCGTCGTCGGTGCGCATCAGCTCGTTCGTCGCCTGTGTGGGATCCACCGCGGCCACGCTGAGCGCCCACACCAACACAGCACCGATCATGGCAATCCCCGCGCGTTTTCGACGTCGACGACGCCTCAATGCAGGGCGCTTGCCAGCGCGAGGATCAGGCACGAATTTTCTTGAGCACCATCTCTCTGACCTCGACGAACCACTTCATGTCCGCCTGCCGCTCGGGGTCGGTGCTCATCTCGCCGGCCTTTGCGCGCGCGATGGCAGCGACCAGCGCCTGCTCCAACCCCGGCGGCCACGTCTTCTTGACGTCGCGGTCGACGACGGCGCGCTTGTCGTCGTCGGACCAGTCGACAACGACGAAGCCGTCTTCTTCGAGCTGCCGCTGAAACTGGCTCACATGCATGAAGCCCGAGGTGATCAGCGCGGTCTTGTAGGCGGGCAGGCGCGCCTTCACCTGCGCGTACATGCCGTCTTGTCGGCCGCGCCAGCCGCCGTCCCAGCCGTGGTCGACGCCGAAGACGGGCAGGCCGGCTTCTTTGGCCGCAAACGCGATGAAGGGCATCTCAACCGGACCCTCGCCCCAGCGGGACTGGTCAGGAGCGTCGACGGCGTCGGCCATCATCTCGATGAAGACGGCGTCGGCGCCCACGCCGGTGACGACGGCCTTGACGTGCCAGATGGAGTAGTCGTCGTCTTCGTAGTGGTATTGATGGGTCGTACCCAGCAAGAACACAGTCTGGTCGCTGGTCTTGTTGTGCAGCTTCAACAGTTGCTGCGTCCGCACTTTGTCGGGGCGCAAACGAAACTGTAAAAACGTCAAGAGCGGCCGCACGGGGATGCGGCCGCTCCAGGCACCCGCCACAAAGGCGGCCAGGCCAGCAAGGAGAACGCCGAGAAGGAGCTTCTTCTTGCCGGACACGGTCTGTCTCTCTCAGCCTCCCGCGGCGGGGGCCGGGGGCGTCGCCGGCGGGGCCGCAGCGTCGGGCTTGGCAGCGTCGGCCGGCGGCGTGGCGGGCGGCGGCGGCGGCGGCGGCGGATTCTTCGCCTTCTCCGCCGCGTCCTTCTCGGCCTGCTCTTTGTCCGCGGCCTTCATCTGCTCCATCGCCTTGGCGGCGGCCTCTTTGGCCTTGATCTCACCGTCGATGGCGTTGCACTCGTTCTTCATGCCATCTTTGTCGTCGAGCTTCGCGCCTTTTGCGTCTTTGTATTTGTCGCACCAGCTCTTGGCTTCACTCAGGTTCTGAAGCTGCAGCTTGTAGACCATGGCGATCTCGCCCATGGCCTCGGTGGCGCTGGCGTCGATCTCGAGGGCGCGCTGCAGCTGCGAGATGACCTCGGGGGCCTTTTTGCTCTGGTCGTCGGGCGGCAGGCCGCCAGAGACGCCGGCGAGGGCGAGGCCGTAGCCGAGGTTGGCCTCGGGGTGCTTCGGCTCGAGCTTCATGGCGTCAGCGTAGTGCTTCGCGGCGTTGTTGTAGTCGCGGTAGCGCAGCGCGATCGACGCGATGTTGAGGTGGGCGGGCAGGTTGTTCGGGTCGACCTCGACGGCTTTGTAGAAGAAGCTCATCGCCTCGGGGTAGCGCTTCTTCTTCACCCGGATCATGCCCTGGTTGTTGAACAGCGCAGCGTCTTTGGGCGAGAGCTTCAACGAGTTGATGGCGATGGTCTCGGCCAGGTCGTATTTGCCCTGATCGAAATACACCAACGACAGATTTTTCAGCGCATCGGCGTTCTTCGGGTCGCGCGACAACAGCGTCGTGCACGCCTTGATGGCGTCGTCATAAGACTTGTTGAGCCGGTACATCGTGATGAGATTGTTGAGCAGATCAGGATCCGGCGCTTTGTTCGCCGCCTTCTGCTTCTCGATCTCTTTTTCATACAGCGCGATGCCGGCGTCGAAATTGCCCTGCTCTTTGTGCAAGAGGCCGAGCAGCAAGACGACATCGCGCGAGTCGGGCTGGGTCTTCTGCAGGTCGGTGAGGATGGCCTTGGCACCGTCGAACTCGCCGAGCTTCAGCTGCGCCTGGGCCATGCCGACCTTGGCGTCGACGCTGCCGGGGTCTTTCTGCAGGGCCAGCGCGAACTTCGACTTCGCGTCGGTGGCGCGGCCGTCTTTCAACAGCTTGGTGCCATCGGCGACGAGGGCCGCCAGCGAGTCCTGCTTCGCCGTCGCCTTGGGCGCCTCTTTGGGCTTCTCGGCGACGATGTCTTTGGGCTGCTCTTCGACCTTCTTCTCGGGCGCGGTGGCGCAGCCCGCGATGGCGGCGAGGAGTGAGGCGCTCAACAACAGTTTGATCTTGTTCATGTTGATGTTCTTTGATTTCTACTGTTGTTGATCAGTTTGACTTGGACTTCGCGGCGCCATCAGCAGCCGGGTAGAAGCTGAGCTCATACTGACGACCAAACTTGGCCGGCTTGAACTTCTTCAACTTCTCTTCAATCTCGACGGTGTACTGCGAGTAGATGCCGAGCTCGAAGGCCTTTTGCAGGGCCGACTCAAGGGCACCGATGGCCTGCTCTTCGACCGGGAACGCGATGTTCTCGAGCTCGGTCATGAAGAGGTCGGTCGCTTCGGGGTTGTCGCGCAACGCGGCCGGCACAGGGGCCGAGCGCAGCGTCGTGACGTAGTCGATGAGGCCATCGGCGGCGCGCGAGAGGCCGGCGATGCCCCACTCGGCGTTGCCGTAGGCCAGAACGTCGATGTACTTCTTGGCGACGGCGTCGCGCATCTTCAGCTTCTCGTCGAGCGCGGCCTTGACCAATTGCATGGCTTTCTTGCCAGACGCGCCAGCCTTGGCCTCAATTTGAATGCCTTTGTACGCCTGGTACTCAGGTTCAAGAATCTGGAAGGCGCAGTAGCCGCCGGCCAATTGACCAGCTTCTGAGGTGCGGGTCTTCTCGTCGATCTTCTTCCAGTTCGAGATGATGCCGTTGCACAGCTCGAGCATGTCTTTGTCGCGGCCGGCCTTCTGTAGCGCGCTGGCGGTCTTGTAGCGAGACGCCAACACCTGAACGGGGGTCGCGCCCTTGCCGCCGTACTGCTTCTCGAAGTCGCCATACATCGCGCTCGCGCGCTTCCAGTCTTCCTGGTCTTCGTAGACGGCGGCCATGCGCAGGTAGACGTCGCCCA
>JANNAY010001596.1:0-1888 GCA_031384945.1 Deltaproteobacteria bacterium | reverse complement strand
TCTTCTCTCCCGGCGCAAACGACGCGGCCGCCGTCGAGCTCGCCTTCGCGCGCGCCCATTTTTTCACGCCGCGACGCGCGCGCGATCCGTTTGGTCACGAGAGCGGCGTCGACATCGACGGTTACGATCTGCTTCCCGTGCGCGCGGTCGATGCCGCCGGCAACGCGGTGCAGGCGATCAACGACTACCGTGTGCTGCGGCCGGTGCGCGTCATTGATGCCAACGGCAACGCCAGCGACGCAGCCTTCGACGCCTTGGGCCTCTTGGTCGGCACCGCCGTCGGCGGCCAGCACGGCGAGGGCGACACGCTGCAGGGCTTCGTCGCTGACCTCGCCCCCGCCGTCGTTGCCGGCCAGCTCGCAGCGCCGCTCGCCGACCCCGCGGCCGTACTCCAGGGCGCCTCCACCCGTCTCGTCTACGACCTCTTCGCCTACGTGCGCACGAAGAACGATCCTGCCCCATCGCCGCCGGCGATCTACACGCTGGCCCGCGAAGTCCACGCCGTCGACGTCGCCGCCGGCGTCGCACCCGCGTTCCAGCACAGCTTCGCCTATTGCGACGGCTTCGGCCGGGTCGCGCAGAGCAAGAAGCGGGTGGCCGACGGCGTCGTCGTCGCCGGCGCGGCCCCCGGCCCACGCTTCGTGACGAGCGGCTGGACGGTGTTCAACAACAAGGGCCTGACGGTTCACGCCTTTGAGCCGTTCTTCAGCGTCAGTCACGCCTTCGAACGCGACGTCGTCCATGGCGTGACACCCGCGCACTTCTACGACCCGCTCGGCCGGCGCACGGCGACTGTGTTCGCCGACGGCTCGTGGCAGAAGATGGTCTTCGACGCTTGGCGCGAAGAGAAGCACGACGCCAACGACACGGCGCTGCTCAATCTCGCGACCGACGCCGACATCGGCGGCCTCGTCGATGGCTGGTTGCGCGCCCAGGGACTCGGCTTTCAGACGTGGTACGAGCGCCGCATCTCCGGCGCCCGCGGGATCGCCGAGCAGGACGCCGCGCACAAAGCCGCCGCCCACGCCGGCACACCGACGACGACGGCGCTCGATCCCCTCGGGCGGCCGGTGCTGACGCTTGCCCACAACGGCTTCGTCGGCGGTCTCCCGCAGCTGCGGGCCACGCGCGTGCGCCTCGACATCAATGGCGACCAGCGCGAGGTGCGCGACGCCGTCGTCGAAGCCGGCGACCCCGAGGGCCGCGTGCTGCGCCGCTGTGTATTCGATCTCGCCGGCCACCGGATCCACCAGGAGAGCCTCGACGCCGGCGCGCGCTGGATGCTTGCCGACGCCACGGGAAAGCCGCTGCGCGCCTGGGACGGCGCCGGCCGCTCCTTCCGCACCGTCTACGACGTGCTGCGCCGCCCGCTGCGCACCTTCGTCGACGACGGCGCCGGCGAGGCCTTGTTCGAGCGTGTCGTCTACGGCGAGGGCTTGGTGAACGCAGCGGCGCGCAACCTGCGGGGCCGCTCATTCTTGCAGCTCGATCAGTCGGGCGCCGTGCACGCGACGGCATGCGACTTCAAAGGCAACCGCACCGGCGAGGTTCGCCGCTTCGCCCGCACGTTCAAGACCACCATCGACTGGAGTCTCGTCGACGCCGCCGCGTCCGCCTTCCCCGTCGACGAGCTCGCGCTCGAGGCGGCGATAACGCCGTTGCTTGAGGCCGAGCGCTTCACCCGCGCGGTGCGCTTCGACGCGCTCAACCGCGCCATCCAGTTGGTGGGCCCGTACAGCAGCAAGCCGGGCAGCGTTGTCGACGTCGTCCAACCCTCCTTCGATCGCGGCGCCCAGTTGGTGCGCGTGGACGTCTGGCAGGGACGAGCGGCCCCTCCCGCGGGCCTGATCGACGCAGTGCTCGAGCCACCGGCCGCTGCCGGCGTCGA
>JANNAY010001499.1:0-8843 GCA_031384945.1 Deltaproteobacteria bacterium | reverse complement strand
CGGGCGAGCCGCTCAAGATGCGCACCTGCGGGTCGACGTCTTTGCAGACGAAGGGGTCGATGACGTCGTCGACGAGGCCGTTCTTCTTGACGATCTCGCTGTTCTTCACCCCGTGGTAGCCGATGTGCTTCTCGTCGACCGCGGCGCGAATGGCCCGCATCTCTTCTTGAACGTTCGCCTCACCCGGCATGCCGTCGTAGACGAGGTTCTTCACCGTGTAGCGCTCGAGCACCGCCGGCACGCCCTTCAGATGGTCGACGTGCGGGTGGGTGATGACGACCAGATCGAGCGTCTTGTTGAGGTCGGTGCGCCGGGCGAAAAATTCATCGAGCTGCTTCAACAGCGACGCGACGCCATCGAACTGTGCGTTCATCTCGCCGCCGGTGTCGACGAGCATGGCCCCGCAGGGAAACTCGATGAGCGTGGCGGCGCCCTGCCCGACGTCGAGCAGGTGCACCGACATGCTGCGCTCTTTATCGATCGGCTTCTTGCCCAGCTGGCCAGCGGCGGCGGTGTCGTCGTCGTCGGCGGCCGCGGCGGCGTCGTCGTTGATGCGGGTGCGGCGCCGCTTGCGCGAGGTTTCAGGAGCAGCGCAGGCGGCGAGGACGACGGCGACGACGACGGCGAGGCAGACCCAGCGCATGGGTCACTCTCTCTGCAAGCGCGCCCCGCGCAAAGCACGGAGTGTGTTCATCGGGCACAATGAGCAGGGTTCGGCTGCCCAGCGAAAACCCCGTTGGTGATGAGCCAACGGGGTTCTCGGCGCAGGCGAGGTTCAGGCCGTCGGCGTCAACGCGGGCCAGAGGCAGCAGAGCGCTGGCGCGTTGAGACCTGTTCGGTTGCGATGATGGCCGCGGCCACCGCGCCGCACACGGCGAAAAATGGCGCGCTCTCAACGATTCCGTCGACGAGACCAGGGCCGCCTGCAAAGAGGTGAGCCAAGGCGCCGAAGGCGGCGCCAAAGGCTCCGCCTGAGAGACCGCCGACGACGGTCTTTCGCACGAAGGTCGCCATCATGCCTTCACCACCTCAGGCAGTGAGCCATCGGCTGCTGACTTCGCGCGAGCAATCGCGTAGATCATGATGCCGTAACCAGCCTTGGCCAGAATATCTGCGACTGCATAGCCAATTTGCACTCCGACAGTCGCCCCACTGCTGACGCCGAACAGCGGCAGCATGTAGGTGATTGGGTAGAACCCCCATGTGCCGAGCAAAAGAAGGCGAATGTTGCGCACGAGAGTTTTGACTTCGCCGGACTCGGTACCCAGCGCACTGCCGAGCTTCACCCACAAGACGAAGAGGATATAACAGAAGGGCACGGTGCTCAGGAGACCCCACACCACGCGAGACGTCGTGTCGGATGAGACTTCACCCGGGTACCCGAGAAGGATCATGGCGAAGGCGGCAAAGCCGAGTTTGCCAAGCATGCCCTGCGAGTTCTCTTTGCGGAGCTGCATGACTGCCACGAGCTCGACGAGCAGAAGGGGCACGGTCAAGAGCCAGTCGACGTAACGGTAGGCGTCGTTGAACGGCTTGCCGGTGGGCTCGTAGACCCCACCCGTCAGCACGTACGCACCCTCCCACGAGTTAAAGATTCGGATATAATGATAACAAGCTATCGCGACCACCAACGATGAAATCAGGAGCGCCGGACGGTACTTCACGCCGACCTGGCTGCGGCCGACCGTGAAGAAGATGAAGGCCGCTCCCATCGCCGCAATGGTCAATGAAAACATGTTGTAGACCAGAATAAACTGGCCTGAAGACAGCGAAGACATGATACCTCCAAACGTCGCATTCGCCGACGCTGATGACTCGAGCGATTCTGAAGTATCGATGCCGCGGGCTCTGCTGTGGATGCCTGAACTCGGTGAATCTGGACAATCATTGCCCTCAAGATCCGACCAATCCGCCACGCGGCGATCGTCCGCGGCCGGCGACGGCTGAGGCTTTGACTTTGGCGAAGAGGCCCGATTCACAGCGCGTCCCGCGCGAAGCACCGAGTGTGGTCATCGGGCACAATGAGCAGGTGCGGCTGCTGCTCTTGCTGGCGTTTCTTGGCGTTGTCGCCGTGGCAGCGGGCGGCGCCCACGCCGAAGAAGGTCCGCCACCGCCGCCCGCCGTGTTGGACGAGTGGTACGAAGAACCCGCGCCCGTGCCCGAGCCGTCCGAGCCTGACGTCGTGCCGGTCACGCCCGTGCCGCCGGCGAAGCCTGCGCCAGTGACGCCGGCGCCAGAGCCTTCGACGACGACGACGACGCTGCCGGAGTTGCCGCTGTTGGGGGGTCCGTTTCTGGGTGCCGTCGTCGGCGGCGTCGGATCGGCCCTCGGCGCGGCCGGCGGCGCCGTCGTCTTGTGGAGCGGGGCTGCCGCCGCGCTGCCCGATCTGGCGCTGTTCGCCGTCGTCGTCAGCACGCCAGCGTTGGCGGCCCTCGTTGCTGGCTTGCTCGTGGTCGCCCTGATCGTGCCGCACCCAGGCATCGACGACTTCACCTCCGTCGTCGCCTGCAGCGCCGTCGGCTGCCTCGGCACGTGGCTCATCCTCGCCCTCGCGATCGGCGGCGGTGCCTCGGGCTGCAACCCGGGCGGCTGCGGCAACGGTTGCGGCAGCGGTGATCCGTTCGGCGGCAGCGGTGGCGGCGGCGACAACCGCGGCATGCCCGCCGCCGCAGCGGCTGGCATCGGCGCCATCGTCGGACTCGGCGCCGGCGCCCTCGTCGGCCTCGGCTACGACGACAGCTCGCAGACGCCCATGAAGCTCGGCGCCAGCGTCGGCCTCGTCGACGGCGGCCTCATCGGCGGCGCCGTCGGCGGCTTCATCGTCGGCATGGGCGACGACAGCCGGTAGTGCTCACTCTTCGATGAAGTCGAGATCGCGGCCGAAGGTCTCGGTCAGCAGTGAAAGTGCGATGATGGCGACGATCAACACAGCCACGCCCGTGAACGCCGCCGCGCCGACCACGCCCGCGCTGGGCTCAAGGCCGCGAAACAACCAGGTCAGCGGAACCACCATGCCGCGCACGAGGTTGGGCGCTGTCGTCGTGGCCGTGGCGCGCAGGTTGGTGCCCATCTGCTCGGCCGCCGCGGTGATGAAGACCGCCCAGTAGCCCGTGGCGAGCCCGAGGGCGGCGCAGACGACGTAGAATGTCGTCAACGATCGTCCACCTGCAGTGAAATAAAACATCACGACGATCGCGGTGAACACCAGATAGAGGCCGAGCACCTTTTTGCGGCTGCGCAAGAGCTGGCTCAACAATCCCGAAGACAGGTCGCCGACGACGAGGCCGGCGTAGCACCACAAGATGGCCCGCGACGTCGACGGCGGCGTGGCCGCGAGCCCCAACGCGGTGCCGAGCTCGGGCGCAAACGTGACGAGAATGCCGACGACGTACCAGATGGGCACGGCGACGAAGACGACGCAGAACAACCGCCGCAGCCGGTCGGTTGACGAGAACAGCAGGCGCAGGTCGCCGCGGGTGGCGCCGCTCTCTTTGACCTTGGCGAAGAGCCCCGATTCAAAGGCGCCGAGGCGCAACAACAAAAGCCCGATGCCCAGCCCACCTCCAATCCCAAAGGCCACGCGCCATGAGGTCGAATCACCCACCAACGCCGCCACCACCGCGCCGGCGATGCCGACGGACGCGACGATGGTGGTTCCGAGCCCGCGCTTCTCTTTGGGCAACGACTCGCTGACCAGCGTGATGCCGGCGCCCAATTCGCCGGCGAGGCCGACGCCGGCGATGAAGCGGAGGACGGCGTAGACGGCGACGTCGTTGACGAAGGCGTTGGCGATGTTGGCGGCAGAGTAGAGAAAGATGGAGGCGAACAAGACGCTGACGCGGCCGCGCTTGTCGCCGAGCACGCCCCAGAGAAAGCCGCCGAGCAAGAGCCCGCCCATCTGTGCGTTGAGCAGCAGCACGCTGGCGTCGAGCAGATCGTCAGGCGCGACGCCGATGTCTTTCAAAGATGTCGTGCGCACGATTCCAAACAGCAGCAAATCGTAGATGTCGACGAAGTAGCCGAGGGCCGCGACCAGCACGATGAGCCAGGCACGCTTGCTCGTCGGGTCTGTCGTCGTCGCTGTCGTCTTCGCTGTTGTCGTCGCCGTCATCCGCGCACGGTAACGGTTCGCCGCGCTTCGATCACCGGAGACGGGCCGATGCCCAGCGGCGCCGTTCGCTCTTACGGTGGGCTCATGCGTTTTGCGGCGCCCGTTCTCGTCGTCAGCCTCGTTGTCTCCTGCCTGCCGCAGAGCAGCGGACCGTCGGTCGATCAGCCGACCGGCGAAGGAGGAGAAGGAGAAGGAGAAGGAGAAGGAGAGGGAGAGGGCGTCGTCGTTGGAACGTGCGGCGATGGCGTCGTTGAAGGCTGCGTGGTCGACGGAGACGACTACGCCTGCACGCTCACGCACGACGGGAGAGCGCGCGAGTACGTGCTGCACGTGCCGCCGGGCTACGCGTCGCGTCCATCAACGGGGGCGTCGCTGGTCTTCAACTTTCACGGCCTCAACACGACAGCGGGCCTGCAGCAGGTGCTGAGCGGCATGAACGCCAACAGCGACGAAAACGGCTACGTCGTCGTCTACCCGAAGGGAGTCGGCACCTCGTGGAACGCAGGCATCTGCTGCGGCGAGGCGTCGTCACAACAAATCGACGATGTCAGCTTCACGACATCTATGATAGAACAAATCTCTAACACGCTGTGCATCGACCGCGCACGCATCTATGCCACCGGGCTGTCGAACGGCGGACACATGTCGTACCGCCTCGCTTGTGAACAGTCTGCGGTGTTCGCCGCCATCGCCTCGGTCGCTGGAACCGTCACGACGTCGACAGAGTGTGCGCCATCACGTCCGGTGCCGGTGCTGCATTTTCATGGCAACGCCGACGGCATCGTCGACTACGACACCGGCATCGACGGCGTGCACGGCGCCCAACGTTGCGTCGACGATTGGGCAGCGCACAATGGTTGTTCGGACCAGACCGAGGTGACCTACCAGCAAGGTGAAGTCACATGTCGGGGTTACACCGGCTGCGCTGCAGGATCGGCGTCAGAGCTGTGCATCATCGATGGCGGCGGGCACCAGTGGCCCGGCGGCAACGACATCCCGTTTCTCGGCCACAACACCGACGACGTCGACGCGACCGCCCGCATCTGGGCGTTCTTCGAGGCGCATCCGCGGCGCTGAACGGCGGGGCCTTGTGCGCTGCGGCGCATGAGCAACAACCACGCTGTGAAGATCGCGCCGCGGCCGAAGGTGACGAAGACGACGCCGATGTCGACGACGCCGCCTGCGCCGTCGACGCGTGCGCCGCCGACCACGACGCTGCCGCCGCTGCTGAAGGCGGCGCCGGCAGCGACGTCGAAGCCGAATTCGTCGTCGGTGACGGCGAAGACATGGACGAAGAAGGCGTACGCGACGCCGCAGACGACAGCGCTGCCGAAGCCGCTGTCGACGTCGACGCCTGCTTTGGCGCAGACGTTGGCGCCGCTGCTGTCGCGTGATGTTGCATCGCACCGCTACGACACGTTGCCCTTCGCGCTGCAGCTGCTCGCGCACCTCGAGAAGCACAACGCGAGCAGGGGCGGCGCACAGAAGAACGATCTCGTCGTCGCCTTTCGTTCCTTCGCCCCCTCGGCGCTGTCGTCGTGGAACGACGGGGGCAGCAGCTGCGTCGGCCACTGCCTCTCGCTGGTCGATCGCCTGCGCGCGCAGGGGCTGCCCGCCGCGCTGGTGCCGGTCGGCCACCCCGACGAACAGCACGGCGATCACGAGCCGCCGTACGCGCACGTCGCCGTCGTCGTGCCGTTCGTTGGCACCGGCGTCGACGCTGGCAAACACGGCGTCGTCGTCTGCGACACCGGCAACAACGTCGCCGCGCCCGCGGTGCTCTTTCCCGGCGTGCCCGTCACGGTGGCGCTCGGCGACGGGGCCCGCTCGTTTACGTACGCGCTGGCGCAAGACGGCAAGAGCGTCGTCATCACGCGTCCGCTGCCGCACGGCACCGAGACGACGACGATGTCGTTGGTCGAGCTGTTGAATCCCGACGCGTGTTTGACGGCCCCCTACGCGGCGATGAACCCGCTGATCACGCTGTGCGCGCGCGACGACAAAGGCGGCGTCACAGCTTCCATCGTCGTCGACGTCGAGAGCGGCGTGCTGCGGTTCTCGATGGGCAAGCACAAGACGAAGATCGCGTTTGGCGACGACTTCGGCGCGGCCGTCGACGACAGCTTCGCCAAAGCCCTCGGCACCACCGCCGCGGTGCTCACGGCGCGGTTGCAGACCATCGTCGACGGCGCAGCGACGTTGAACGCGCTGCGCACCCAGCTCGAAGCGGGCGCCGCATGAGCCACGACGAGAAGAAGGACGAGAAGAAGACCGACGCCGCTGACGCCGTGGCCGCACGGTGGAGGAAGAGCGGCCTCATCGTCGAAGAGCAGACCGCCGACGACGACATCGCGCTCGCCGGCGGCGCGAAGAAGCAGAAGAAGAAGACACCGACGAAGAAGGCGACGCGCTGATCAGCGGTTCGCGCTCGCGTGGTAGCCGGCGGCGTCGACCGCGATGGACTCGAAGTCGACGGCGTCGTGTGAGGCGACTGCGCCGTCGGGCACCTCGCAGCCCTCTTTCAATGGACACCAGAACAGCAACCCACGCTGTATTTCTTCGAAATTGCGCGGGCGCGTCGTCCACCCATTCTCCAACCAATAGGCGACCATGTCGCGCGGTCGCTCTGCGTAGCTGGCGTACCAGGCATCGTCGTGCGCGCTGCCCGACTGCCAGTGGACCGACCCCGAAACCTGACCGCTGAGGCGACGGTGAACGTCGAGCGGGCTCAGCACGTGCCCGGCGGTATCGGTGGCCCAGACGTCGTCCGATGGATCATAATACATCCAGCTCTTAGCGTGATGATCATAGACACTTATGATCTCATGTTCGTGTACCGTGACATACATTGATAACTCACCCAGAGCAGCGAGTCCCTGCACCACGAGTGCGGCGTACTGCGCGCAGAACCCGCCCGTGCGCCCAGCACGAATCTCGCTGAGAAACACCGGCGCCGACAGCGGCGGATAGGGATCCGGACGCGTCGGCGCGAACTGGGCGCGCGCCCAGGCGGCAAGCGCGCGAGCGCGGCCAAGGGCGTCGGTGGCGCCTTTGACGACGTCGTCGAGGCCTTCGTCGCGGCGAAAGCCGGCGAGGGCGGCGGGATCTTCGAAGGTGAAGAGGTAGCGGCTGCGCGGCGGCGTCGGCGCCAACGTCCAGCGGGGCACGCGGATGCGGCGGTCGGTGCCGAGGGCGGTGGCCGGCCCCGCGGTGGCGACGACAAAGCCGGCGACGACGACGATCAACGTCGCCACTGGCAACCAAAGATGTGCGCCAGATCGACGCGCCATGGGACCCCTCCCTGCTCGGCGTTCTTCGCAGACCGACCGAGTGGGACGTGTTGCGCATCGTCCGGTCGCACGCCAGAGGCGAAGGTCACAGCCGCGCGTGCGGGTCGATCTCGTAGACCTTCATCGGTCGCCCGACGCCCTTGAGCTCGCGATCGCCAAGGTCGACGCAGGCAAACCTCTCGTGCACCAGCGCCCATGTCGCATGCGAAATCATCACCTTGCCGGGCGTGCAAGCGCCTTCGAGCCGCGCCGCGATGTTGGTCTGCAGTCCGACGGCCGAATACTCGCGACGTCCTTCGGCACCAAAGGCGCCGACGGTGGCCATGCCGGTGTTCACGCCACAGCGAATCTGAAACGGATGCTCGATGCCCGAGGTGAACCACTTCTCGCGCAAGACCACCATGCGCTGTTGCATCGCGACCGCCATGGCGACGGCGTCGCGCGCATGGGTGGCGTCGTCGACGAAGTCGGGCGCGCCGAAGATGACGAAGAGGCCGTCGCCTGAGATCTGGGCGACGGTGCCGTTGTGGGCGATGGCGATGCGCACCATCTCTTCGAGATAGTTGTTCAACAAACGTCCGAGCTCTTCTGGCTCGATGGCGTCGACAGAGACGGTGAAGTCCTTCACGTCAGAGAAGAACAGCGTGACCTTGCGACGGCGGTGCTCAAGCGCGGCCTCGGCGCCCTCTTCGAACAACATGCGGGCGAGCTGCGGGGCGACGTGCTTCTTCAATGCTTCTTGCGCACGCAGGATCTTCTTGTGGGCACGATCGGCGTCGACGAGGGCAGCGCGCAATTTGACTTCGCTGCTCACCATCGCGCGCGTCACAAAGGCCACCGGCAAGACGAACGCCGGCAAGAACAACGACGACGCCGGCAAGAAGTCGAGCACGCCTTGATCGACGAGCCCTTGTGATTGTCCGTAGAGCACGAGGCCGGCGTGCACGACGGCGCAGACAACCGCGAGGCCGAGGGCGAGGCCGAGGTCGCACAAGATGGCGCCGATGAGCGCGTCGAGCACGAACACCGGCAAGAGCACCGGCGCCACGCGCACGCCGTAGAGCTGCATGCCGAGGGCGACGAAGACGCCGAAGGCCACGGTGTTCAACAGCAGCTGCAAGAACGCCGTCGTCTGCGTGGTCTTGCCCCTCAGCAGCTTCCACGCCGTGAAGTTGCCGATCGCGAGCAGCGCCGCGCAGCCGAGGTAGACCAAGAAGATGCGCATCTGCGCGTCGTCGGCCTCGCTGCTGTTGAGCGAAAAGATCACGCACTCGTGCAGAAAGAAGATCGGCGAGACCAGCGCCAGGA
The DNA here is from genome assembly GCA_031384945.1 of Deltaproteobacteria bacterium. GTDB lineage: Bacteria > Myxococcota > UBA727 > UBA727 > VGSZ01 > VGSZ01. The sequence goes on along the minus strand of JANNAY010001499.1, from coordinate 134 downwards.
TCTTCAGCAACCACTCGTACAGAAAGGCCCGCGTGTCGCTCGCGCGTTCGGCATTCGTGCTCATGGTGCGACGGTAATCCCTCTTGACGCACAAGATTCAACCCGCGAGTAGATAACGATGCGCGTCGCGATCC
>JANNAY010001485.1:0-9305 GCA_031384945.1 Deltaproteobacteria bacterium | reverse complement strand
CGCCGCCGCCGCCCAGGCCGGCATCGACACGCTCTTTGTGTGCGGCGACCTCGGCAAACACCTCGAAGAAGGCGCCCGCGCAGCCGGACTCAAGAACGTCGTCTGGGCGAAAGACAGCATCGCCCTCGCGCCGCTGGTGCGTGAGGCGCTGTCGTCGTCGTCGTCGCGCGACGTCGTGCTCGTCAAAGGATCCCGCGGGGCCCGCATGGAGCGCGTCGTCGAAGCGTTGCTCTCGAACGAACCCTCGCACCCTCAGAGAAAGGGCTGATGCTCTACACGTTTCTCTACCCGTACGTCACCGAAGCGTCGTTCTTGAACGTGCTGCGCTATCCGTCGTTTCGCATCGTGATGGCGGCGCTGACGTCGCTGGTTCTCACGCTGTTTCTCTATCCACCGTTTATTCGCAGACTGCAGATTTTCAAGTTTGGTCAAGAGGTTCGCAAAGACGGACCCGAAGCACACTTGAAGAAGCAGGGCACCCCGACCATGGGCGGCCTCTTGCTGCTGGGTGCGCTGTTCACGTCGACGGTGCTGTGGAGCGACGTCAGAAACGGCGCAGTCTGGCTCTTGCTGCTTGTGACCATGGGTTACGGCTGCATTGGCTTCTACGATGACTACAAGAAGATCAAGTACAAAGATCCAGCAGGTCTCTCTGGCCGGTGGAAATTGTTGTGGCAATTTCTCATCGGCGGTGTCGCGATGGCCCTTTGGTACAAGGGCTACGGCACCATCGCCTTCAACAGCACCATCAGCGTGCCGTTCATCTCGGTGAAGGTCTTTCTTCCGACCATCCCGGCCGTCGTCTACCTGCCGCTGGCGCTGACGCTGCTCGTCGTTGGCACTTCGAACGCCGTCAACCTCACCGACGGCCTCGACGGACTCGCCATCGGCCCCGTCATCGTCGCCTCGTTCGTCTTTCTCGTGCTCGCCTACGCCGCTGGCGCCACCATCGCCGACTTCAACGTCGCCAAGTATCTCGGCATCGTGCACGTCGAAGGCGCCACCGAACTGGGCGTCTTCTGCTCAGCAGTCATTGGTGCTGGCATCGGCTTTCTTTGGTACAATGCATACCCCGCGCTCGTGTTTATGGGAGATGTTGGCGCTCTCGCGCTGGGCGGCGCTTTGGGCATGCTGGCCATCTTCACAAAGAACGAGCTGATCTCGGGGCTGCTGCACGGGGTCTTCTTGGCCGAGACCCTGTCGGTCATGATGCAGTCAACTTACTTTAAATACACCAAGAAGAAGTACGGTGAGGGTCGACGTATCTTCAAGATGGCGCCCGTTCACCATCACTTTGAAAAGAACGGTTGGCCCGAGCCTCGCGTGGTCATCCGGTTCTGGATCTTGAGCGTGATGCTCGCCCTCGTCGCCCTCGCCTCCATCAAGTTGCGCTGATCATCATGACCACTTCGTTGTCGAACCTCAGAGGCAAGAGCGTCGCCGTCGTCGGCGGCGGCAAGACCGGCGCGGCTGCTTCGCGGCTGCTGCTGCGCCATGGCGCGCGGGTGCGCCTGTTCGACGACGCGCCGCTGCCGAAGGTCATCGAAGGCTTGAAGAAGAACGGCGTCGACGTCGACGTTGACGGCAGCGGCATCGACATCGTCGCCGGCGGCCTCGACGAAGACGGCATCGCCGGCTGCGACGTCGTCGTCTTGAGCCCCGGCGTGCCGCGCGCCCATGCCCGCTTGCAAAAGGCGCTCGCGTCGGGCCGGCCCGTCATCAACGAGCTCGAGCTCGGCGTCGCCTTGCTCGACCCCGCGGGCACGGGCGACGGCCTGCGCGTCTGGGCCATCACCGGCACCAACGGCAAATCGACGACGACGACGATGGCCGGCACCATCGCCCAGCAGCGCGACGAGCAGGCCTTTGTCGGCGGCAACCTGGGCACCCCGCTGTGCCTCGCCATCCTTGATGGACTGACAGTGGGTACGGCGGCGGCGCCGCGCCACCTCGTCATCGAGCTCTCGAGCTACCAGTTGGAGAGCTTGCAGCACGTTCCTGTGCACGCCGCGGCGGTCACCAACCTCACGCCCGACCACCTCGACCGCTACCCCGCCGTCGACGACTACTACGCCGCCAAAGCCCGCCTCTTCGATCTCATGGCCGAGGGTGCCGGCGTTTCGTTGAACGCTGCCGATGCCGAGACGAAGCGGTTTCTTCTGCCCGTTCTTGCGCCGCGCTTGCGGGGTCTTTTTGTGTCTTGTCACTTCGACGTTTTGGCAGGTGAGCCCGGTGTCGAAATCAACGGCCACCGCCTGATCGCGCGCCAGCCTGGGCAAAGTGACCTCGAGCTCTCGCTCACCAACCCACGCATCGTTGGACACCACAACAAGCAGAACGCCGCCGCCGCCGCCGCGTTGGCGTTGCTTTCAGGTTTCACGAAACAAGAAATCCAGGCCGGCCTCGACGCCTATGGCGGCATCGCCCACCGTCTCGAGCGCGTTGGCACACACGATGGTGTTGTGTGGTGGAACGACTCGAAGGCCACCAACGTCGACGCTGCCGTCACGGCGCTGAAGTCGTTCGCCGCGATCGCAGAGGGCGCCGGCGTTCATCTGATCGCAGGGGGCAAGGGCAAGGGCTCGCCCTACGCGCCGCTCGTCGACGCGGCGCGCGGCAAAGTCCGCGCTGTCTACGTCATCGGTGAAGACGCCGACGCCGTCGCCGCTGCCTTCGCCGCCGACGCCGCCATCGACGTCGTCAGAGCCGGCGACCTCGCCGCCGCGTGCGCGCGCGCCGCCGCCAACGCAACCGCTGGTGAGCACATCGTGTTGTCGCCCGCCTGCGCCTCTTTCGATCAGTTCCGCGACTACGGGCACCGGGGCGAGAGCTTTCGTGCGCTCTTCGCCGCGCATTCCTCCGACCCCGTCAACGACGCGGCGCCAACGCAGAAACCGGTGAAGACATGATCACGCGCGATGACAACGGCCGCGGCGCCGGCTCCTTCCTCTCCGCGTTCTCGCCGCGCTTCGACCTGCCGTCGCTGATCGCGGTGCTGTTTCTGGTCGGGCTCGGCGTGGTGATGGTGTCGTCGGCGTCGTCGGCGCTGGCCGCGCAGGCCTACAAAGACGTCTTCTACTTCGCCCAGCGCCAGGCGATCTTCGCCCTCGTCGGCGTCGTCGCCCTCGTCGTCGGCGCCGCGGTGCCGCCGCGACTTCTCGAGAAGAACGCCTACCCGCTGCTCGGCGTCGCCTTTTTCTTGCTCGTCATCGTGCTCGTGCCGGGCATCGGCCGCATGGCCGGCGGCGCGCGCCGCTGGATCGACCTCGGCCCCATCGGCATCCAGGCCGGCGAGGTGATGAAGCTGGCGCTCATCGTCTGGTTGGCGCGCTCACTCGCTGAAAAGGTCGCCGACGGGCGCATCCTGCGCTTCTCGACGGGCGTGCTGCCGCACATTCTGGTTCCTGGTCTCGCTGTTGTTTTGCTGCTGGGTGAACCAGACTTCGGCACCAGCGCGATGCTGCTCTTGGTCACCTTCTTGTTGCTGTTCGTCGCCGGCGCCCGTCTCGGCATCTTGTTCGGTGTCGTCGTCGCGGCCGTGCCGATCGGTCTGCACCTGATTGCGTCGAGCCAATATCGCATGCTGCGCGTGCTGGCCTTTCTTGACCCCTGGGCCCACCGCAAAGACATCGGTTACCAGATCACAGAATCGCTGATGACATTCGGCAGCGGCGGCTTCTTCGGCGCCGGCCTCGGCGAGAGCAAGCAAAAGCTGTTCTTTCTGCCCGCCGCGCACACCGACTTCGTCTTCGCGGTCATCGGCGAAGAGCTGGGATTTCTCGGCGTGCTCGCGGTGCTCGGTGCCTTTGGCGTCATCGGCGCCCGCGCCCTCAAAGCCGCCGTGCGCCGCAACGCGCCCTTCTCGTCGTACCTGACCCTCGGTCTCACCGGCCTGCTGCTCGTCCAGATGCTCTTCAACGTCAGCGTCGTCTTGGGCCTCGTGCCGACCAAGGGCATCACCCTGCCCTTCGTCTCCTACGGCGGCTCGTCTCTCGTCGCGTCGATGTTCATGGCCGGCATCTTGTTGCGCCTGACGTCTGACGGTTTGGCCGATGCGCCAATTCGCCAAGCGGAGAACCGAGAGCGAGAGCGCGTGCCGTCGCGCACCGGCCTGCGCGTGGGAGGTGCCGCGTGAGCCAGACTGCAAACGCAACTGCGCGCCAGACCCGCCTCGTCATCGCTGGCGGCGGCACCGGGGGCCACCTGTTTCCTGGCATCGCCGTCGCCGAAGCGCTGCTCGAGCTCGAGCCCGACGCGAAGGTGCTCTTCGTCGGCACCGCCAAAGGCATCGAAGTCAAAGCCGTACCCAAAGCCGGCTTCGACCTCGCCCTCGTCGACGTCGCCGGCCTCAAGGGCACCTCAGTGGCGCACCGGCTGACGACGATGGCGAAGCTGCCAACGTCGCTGTTCGCCTCGCGAAAGATCCTCAAAGACTTCGGCGCCACCGTCGTCGTCGGCGTCGGCGGTTACGCCTCGGGCCCGCTGCTCGTCGCTGCCAAGACCATGGGACTGCCCACTGCCGTCTGTGAGCAGAACAGCGTTCCTGGCATCACCAACCGCATCCTCAGCAAGCTCGTCGACAAGGTCTACGTGACGTTTCCCGCGTCGCTGCCGTTCTTTCCGGCACAAAAGACGAAGGTGGTGGGCAATCCCGTCCGTCGTTCATTTCGTGAAGCGACGAAGCAGGTGCCGCCGCCCGTCGAGCACGGGCTGGTCTTCACCTTCGGCGGCAGCCAGGGCGCGCGCCCGCTCAACGAGAACGTTCCCAAAGCGCTCGGCCTCTTGAAGGCGAAGGGGCTCAACGTTCGCGCGTTGCACCAGGCGGGCAAAGACGCCGTCGACGGGGTAGCCGCGGCCTACAAAGACGCCGCCGTCGTCGCCGAAGTCACTCCCTTCATCGACGACATGGTCAGCGCCTACCGCCGCGCTCACGTGGTGCTCTGCCGCGCCGGCGCCACCTCGTGCGCCGAGCTCACTGCGCTCGGCGTCCCCGCGATCCTCGTGCCCTTTCCGCAGGCCGCCGACGATCACCAGACGAAGAACGCGCAAGACCTCGTCGACCAGCACGCCGCGATCCTCTTGCCGCAGTCGCAGATGACACCCGAGTCGCTGGCCGCCGCCATCGAGAAGCTGCTCACCGACGACGACACCCGCAAGAAGCTCGCCGACGGCGCGAAGCAAGCAGGACGTCTCTCGGCGGCCCACGACGTCGCCCGAGCCGCGATCGCCGGCTTTGCTGCGCAGACCCCGCTGGCGAAGTCGCCGACGAACGCGACGACGACGACTGAGGTGATCGCGTGAATGATTCGCTGTTTCGCGGCCGCGTGCGCCGCATCCACTTCGTCGGCATCGGCGGCATCGGTATGTCAGGCATCGCCGAGGTGCTGCTCGGCATGGGCTTCGAGGTGCACGGCTCTGATTTGAAAGAATCAGAAACAACGAAACGACTCGTCAGCAAGGGCGCCGTGGTCAAGCTCGGCCACCGCGAAGACAACGTCGACAAGGCCGACGTCGTCGTCACCAGCAGCGCGGTCAAGATCGACAACCCAGAAGTGAAGCGCGCCCGCAGCCTTGGCGTGCCGGTGATTCCCCGGGCCGAGATGCTGGCCGAGCTCATGCGGCTCAAGCACGGCGTCGCCGTCGCCGGCAGCCACGGCAAGACGACGACGACGTCGCTCGTGGCCGCGATCCTGAACGAAGGTGAGCTCGATCCCACCGTGATCATCGGTGGCAAGGTCAACCAGCTGGGCAGCAACGCCAAGGTCGGCGCTGGTGACTGCCTGGTGGCCGAAGCCGACGAGAGCGACGGCTCGTTCTTGCGGCTCACGCCGACGATCGCGGTGGTGACGAACCTCGATCTCGAGCACGTCGACCACTACACCGGCGGCCTGCCCGAGCTGTCGGCGGCGTTTCTCTCGTTCATCAACAAGGTGCCGTTCTACGGCCTGGCGATTCTCTGCATCGACGAAGAGAACGTGCAGAACCTGCTGCCCGCGATCGAACGCCGCCACGTCACCTACGGGCGATCGCGCCAGGCCGACTTGCAGGCAGTCGACGTCGTGCTCGACGGACTTTCGTCGGTCTTCAAAGTGAAGAAACGTGGAACCGACCTGGGCGAAGTGCGCCTCAATCTCGTCGGCGCCCACAACGTCTTGAACGCCCTAGCCGCGATCGCGGTGGGCGACGAGCTCGGCATCCCGTTCTCGGTGATGCAAAAGGCCCTCGCCGGCTTTCAAGGCGTGCAGCGCAGATTCACGCACAAAGGCGAGCAGAAGGGCGTGCTCGTCGTCGACGACTACGGCCACCACCCGGCCGAAATCAAGGCGACGTTGGCCGCCGCGCGCGCTGCCTATCCCGACCGCCGCATCGTCGTGTTGTTTCAGCCACACCGCTACACGCGCACGCACGCGCTGAAAGACGACTTCGCCCGCTGCTTCAACGACGCCGACGTCGTGCTCATCGCCCCCGTCTACGCCGCCGGCGAAGCCGTCATCGAAGGCGCCACCGGCAGCGCCCTCGCCGAAGCCGCCGCCCGACACGGCCACAAAGACGCCCGCGCCGTCGCCAGCCTCGACGACGGCGTCAGCGTGCTCGCCTCGCTGGTCAAGGCCGGTGACCTCGTGCTCACGCAGGGCGCTGGCGACATCACCCACGTCGGTCCGACGCTGCTCGAGAGACTTGCGCGCGCATGAAGAGCCACGACCTCTCCTGGCGACCTGCCGCGATCGCGGCGCTCACCTCTGAGGGGTCGGGCATCGAGGTCATCGAAGACGCGCCGCTGTCGAAGCGCACGACGTTTGGCATCGGCGGACCGGCCGACCTGCTCGCGATCGCGAAGTGCGACGAAGACGTGTCACGCGTCTTGCGCGTCGTCGACGAGCGCGGCTTGCCGCTGTTCGTGCTCGGCGGCGGCTCGAACTTGTTGGTGAAAGACGGCGGCATTCGCGGCGTCGTGCTGACATTGGCCGGCGATTTGGCTTCGTTGGTCATTTCTGAAAACGGCAAAAGTGTCGAAGTGGGCGCCGGCTGCACCTATCCGCGATTGACCAAGACCGCGATCGAGCTCGGTTGGCCGAGCGCCCTCGGTTGGATGGGCACGCCGGGTCAGGTCGGCGGCGCGATCTTGATGAACGCCGGATCGCGGTGGGGTGAGATCGCGGACGTCGTCGTCGAAGTCACCGCCTGCGACGCCGATGGCGTGCACCGCTTCAGCAAAGAGCAGTGCGCCTTCGCCTACCGCACGAGCATGTTTCAGAAGCGCTTCGAAGCCGACAGCGCTGGGTCCGACGTTTCTGTCATTTCGCCAGATCGCAAAGTGAAGCGGTTGGTGTTGACGCGTGGATCACTTCGATGCGACAACTCCGCGACTGAAAAAGCGAAGGAACTTGACGCGCAAGCGAAAGAGCTTCTCGCCCGACGCCACCGGACACAGCCCAAGCTCCGGAGCGCCGGCTCACTGTTCAAGAACCCGCCGGGCGACTTCGCGGGACGTTTGATCGAGGCCAGCGGCCTCAAGGGATTCACGGTGGGTCGCGCGCAAGTCAGTCCGGTACACGCGAACTTTGTCGTGAACCTCGGCGGTGCCACCGCCGCTGACGTCTGTGCCGTCGCCGACCACGTCATCGCCACAGTCGTCGCCGACCACGGCGTCACGCTCGAGTGGGAAGTGCGCCGAATTGGTGAAGAGAGCGGGGCGCCATGACGGCTTTGCCCACGCCTTCTTCGCGCAGCCAACGGCGCCCGCTCGCGCCCCCGCGCTCGGGGCCCATGCTGCGCCCTGACCTGCGCACGACGACGCCGCCTCGCCGTTCTGACGCAAGAGGGGCGCCGACGCTGCCGAAGGGGCCGTCGTCGCAGGCGGCGCGCTTCGCCAAGGCCGCGCTTCTGGCCGGCGTCGCCGCGGCCTCAGCCTTCGGCGTCGTCAAGGTGAAGAGCGTGGTCGAGCACAGCGACGTGCTGCCGCTGCGCACCATCTCCGTCGTCGGTGTCGCCGCTGACAGCGCCCGCGCCGCCGAAGTCAAAGCGTGGACCGAGCTCGACGTCTCATCGAGCACCGGCGACGGCTCAGATGGCAATCCGGGCGTGCCGTTCTTTGGCATCGACACCGACGCCATCGCCGCCCGCGTCGAGCAGCACCCGTTCATCGGCGACGCCCACGTGCGTCGCCTGCCGCCTGACACTTTGGAAATCACGGTGACCGAGCGCAGCCCGCGGGCCGCGGTGCGCACCGAAGATGGCGTCTATCTCGTCGACGAAAACGGCGAAGTCATGAAGCGGGCGCGGCCTGGCGACGCCCTCGACATCCCCGTGTTGTCACTTCTTGAAGTGACGAAGAACGCCCCCGCGCTTGCCCTCGTGCGCGCCCTCGAGGTGGCGCAGCTGCTCTCGCGCGCCAGCGAAGTGGTCGAACACCCCGCGTCGCTGGGCTTCGACGTCGTCTTCGACGACGGCGCCCGCGTCCGCGTCGGCAGCGGCGACTTCGATCAAAAGCTCGCGCGCCTGGTGAAGACCGAGCGCGAGCTCGCGGCCCACGGCCGCAGCTTCAGTTTCATGTGGCTTGACGATGCTCGGCACCCCGAGAGGGTTGCTGTGCGTCTGCGCCCGCCGACGGAGACGTCGGCGGGTGGTGGTTAACCGACGATCCGCGAGAGCGGGTCATACGGGGCTCGCGAGAGCGGGTCCGGGAGTGTGGGTATGGCAGGCAAACAGCGTGTGCCGCGGCGAGAGAATCTCGTCGTCGGTCTCGACATCGGAACAACCAAGATCTGCGCGATCGTCGGCGAGGTCACGCCTGAGGGCGTCGACATCGTCGGCATCGGCACTGCCCCTTCGCGTGGTCTGCGCAAGGGCTGCGTCATCAACATCGAGGCAACGGTCGTCGGAATCAAGAAAGCGATCGAAGAAGCCGAGCTGATGGCCGGCTGCGAGATCGGCTCGGTCTACGCTGGCATCGCCGGCGGTCACATCCGTGGCTTCAACAGTCATGGAATTGTCGCAGTCAAAGACCGCGAAGTGACCGAAGCCGACATCGAACGCGTCATCGATGCCGCCAAAGCCGTCGCCATCCCCGTCGACCGCGAAGTCATTCACATCCTGCCGCAAGAGTTCGTCATCGACGATCAAGACGGCATCCGTGAGCCGCTGGGCATGTCGGGCGTTCGCCTTGAAGCGAAGGTTCACATCGTGACCGGCAACGTGACGTCGGCGCAGAACATCGTGAAGTGCGCCCAGAAGTGCGCGCTCAACGTCTCTGACATCGTGCTCGAGCAGCTGGCGTCTTCGCTGGCCGTGCTCTCAGAAGACGA
>JANNAY010001479.1:0-1706 GCA_031384945.1 Deltaproteobacteria bacterium | reverse complement strand
GTTCGAGCTCGCCGACGGCGGTTCGCTCTTTCTCGACGAGGTCGGCGAGATCGATCCGTCGACGCAGGCGAAGCTGCTGCGCGTGCTCGAGCGCTCTGAGTTTCGCCGCGTCGGCGGCGTCGAGAAGCTGCGCGTCGACGTCAACGTCATCGCTGCCACCAACCGCGACCTGCGCGCTGCCATCGCCCGCGGCCAATTTCGCGAAGACCTCTACTACCGCTTGAAGGTGGTCACGCTCGTCGTGCCGCCGCTGCGCGAGCGACCCGAAGACGTGCCTGTGCTGGTGCACCGCTTCCTCGAAGACTTCAACAAGCGACATGGCCTGCACATCGAAGGGCTGACGCCGGCGGCGCTGGCGCTGCTCGTCGCGCATCCGTGGCCCGGCAATGTTCGCGAGCTGAAGAACACCATCGAGAGCGCGGCGATGTTGACCGAGACCAACACGCTTGAGCCTTCGGTGTTCTTTCCCGACGAGCGCATCGCCGTGAAGAGCGCTCCGAGCAACCGAGACGCCGACCGCGACGCTGACCGCGACGCCGACCGCGACGCTGACCGCGACGCTGACCGCGACGCCGACCGCGTTGTCAGCGCCGAGCTCCGTGTGCCGCTGCCGGCGACGTTGCAGCAAGTCGAGCGGGCATTGATCGAGCAGACGCTGCTCACGACGACGAGCCGCGCCGAGGCCGCGCGCCGGCTCGGCATCGGCGTCCGCACGCTCTACACAAAGGTGCAGGCGTACCGGCAGACCGATGCGCGCGCGTCGTCAGGCTGAACGCCGATGGCAGCGACGTCGCCTGAGCGGCAGAGGTGCATGGCGGCGTCTGCGGTGTGCGGGCAGGCACACAGCGCGGGCGCCTTTGCTCGCCCGCGGCGGGCGACGACCTCGTCAGCCCTCGGTTGCGCGGCGCCGGGCGAGCACGGCGAGCACGGCGCAGATGAAGATCGGCACGCAGAGCGCATCAAATGCAAACGGACGCCACAGCAGCGCACCGGTGATGCCGCCAGCGGCAAACCCCGCGAGCAGCAACAGGTGCAGCGCCAGCCGTCGATCGAAGGGAACGCCGCGCAAGCGCAAGCCGACCGCCACGCCGATGTCGGTGAGCACGCCGGTGACATGAGAAGTGCGAACGACGGCGCCGCTCCACGTCGTCACCAGGCCGTTCTGCAGGCCCGACGCCATCGCCCCGAAGTGTTCGCCGGCAGCGATTCCGTTGCGCAGCAGCAGCCAGGCGATGAGCAGCAGCACACCCTCGACAGCGATGCCGACGGCGTAACGCGATCCGTCGCGCAGCTCGCGGGATCCGACGATGCCGCCCGACGCGAGGGCGCCAACGGCAAAGGCTGCGACGATGCCAGCGGCGCGGGCGGCGCCTGCGACGTCGAGGGCGGCGATGGCGACGGCGCCGCGGGTGACGGTGCCGGTCACGTGGCTCATGGCTTCGTGAAACACGCCGACCACGCCAATGGCGTTCACCTGACCGGCGACGAACGCGAGGGCAGCGCTGGCGATGAAGACGCGTCGGGGCTGGGTGTTCAGCATCGGTCGAGCCCAACCCTACGCCCGAGACTGCGTCGACGCGTGCGGTGATGTGCCGAAACGGCGGCGTCGGCGGCAGCGAGCACGCGCACCTCAGAACGTCGTTGCTGGTCGAGCGAGCTCGGGCAGGCCGCGCAGCAGATCGAACGCTGAGACGACGCCCACGAGC
>JANNAY010001464.1:0-1756 GCA_031384945.1 Deltaproteobacteria bacterium | reverse complement strand
TGATAAGAAACGGGACGACGATGGCCCCATCGTCTAGCGGTCAGGACGGGAGCCTCTCACGTTCCAGACGGGAGTTCGATTCTCCCTGGGGTCACTCAAGACGGCGCGGCTGACCCCGCGCCGTCGCCTTTTTCGTCGCCTTTTTCGTCGCCTTTTTCGTCGCCTTTTTCGTCGCCTTTTTCGTCGCCTTTTTCGCCGCCTTTTTCACCGCCGAAGCGCCATCAGCTCAGGCCGGCGCCTTTGACTGCGCCCAGGCGATGGCGAGTTCGAGGTCCGAGAACGGCTCCATCGGGCAGGGACCACCGACGAGCCAGCCCAGCGCGAGCAAGAAACCGCGCGCGGCCATCGAGTCGCTGACCAGGGCAAAAGCGCGCAGGTTTTCGCCGCCGCGCTCGCGACGCCGCTCGCGCATGAAGCGGGCGATGCTGGCGCGCTGGTCGGTGGTGGGGCGTGGGGTGCCGCGGACGTCGACGACAAAGGCGACGCGGCCGAAGCGGCGGCAGTTGCTCATCTCGTTGAGCGCGCTCTCGAGCTCGGCCAGATCGCGCCACGCCGACGGCCAGCGCACGACGATCACTGGCAGCAGACTCTGATCACAGCGAAACGCGACGGGCTCCACAGACCGCAGCGTTGCCGTCGTTGACGACGACCGCAAGACACCGCCGCAAGCACGATCAGCTGGCGAGCGTGGCGACGAGCGAGCAACGGGCGTCGCCGCGCAGCATGCAGCTCGGCTCGATGACGACGACCTCTTCGTCGAAGTAGGCGGCGACGCCGGCGACCAGGCCCCTGGCGAGAGGGCACAGCCGCCTCGCCGAGCGGTAGTCGATGGCGACGGAGCGATCGTCGATGCGGTGGATGGTCAGCGCCGGTGGCGCCGCGTCTTTGTTTTGCGCCCGCACCACACGGTGCATGGTGTCTTCGACGTGGACGAGGGTCTCGAGGGTGCGCCAGCCCGGCTGCACGTGGCGCGCGTGTCCGCGCAGCAACCGCGGCCCGAGAAAGAGGCCGAAGCTGTGCAGCACCTCATGCGGCGTCTTCTGCGTCTTCTTCGCCGCTGCAGCGACGAGGGCGTTGACGTCGGCGTCGTCGTAGATGCCGGCGGGCAGGTACAGGCGGCCCTGCAGACCGGCGTCGCGCAGCAGCGCTTTCCACACGTCGGGGCCGAGGGTGTCGGCGTAGGCCCGCAGCTCTTGCAAGATCACACCGTGCATCGGCGAACGTTATCCGCGCCTGCCGAAGCGTGTCTCGTCATGCCGCCGCGCGGTCGGTCGTCCGGGCGGTCGGGCGATCGGGCGGGAGAAAATTCGCGGCACTTGACGACGTCGGTCTTGAAGAATGCTCGGCAAGAGTCGATGAGTGCGCATGACCCAGCGTGGTGACCAGACCGCCCAGCGCATCGTCGACAAAGCCCTCTCGCTCGCGCTGCGCGAGGGCCTCGATCGCTTCAGCTTGAACGCCGTGGCCACCGGCGTCGGCATCGCCAAGAGCTCGATCCTCGTGCACTTCGCCCACAAAGAGGCGCTGCAGGTGGCCATCGTCGAAGAGGCCGAGGCGCGCTTTCGTCGCGCCGTCGTCGAACCGGCGTCGCGGCTGCAGGGGCTCGAGCGCCTGCGCGCCCTGCTGCTCGGCTGCGCCGAAGAGGCTGCGCGCGAGCTCGCTGATGGTCACGCCTTTCTCACGCGACAGGTCTACGCGTTCGGCACCGCCAAGCCCGGCCACGTCCATGATCGGCTCGTGGCGTTTCGCTTGGCGT
>JANNAY010001452.1:0-3766 GCA_031384945.1 Deltaproteobacteria bacterium | reverse complement strand
GGCCGCCGCCGCCGCGGCGCGGTCGGCCGATCGCCTGTTCTTTCGCGATCGGGCCGAGCGCGCCCACCGCGCGCAAAAGGCGCCGCCGCTGCCGTCGTCATCGACGACGCAGACGGATCCTTCGTCGGGTGACCGTCTGTTGCTGGGCAGCGGCCTGGCCGGCGGCTTTTGAGCGATCAGCGGGCGACGAAGTCGACGACGACGTTGAATTCGTCGACGGCGAGCACGCGGCCGGGCACGTCGTCGCGCTCAAGGGCAGCGGCCACGGCGATGTGCAGTTGCTGGTCATCGTCGATGAAGCGCCCGGGGCGGTCGGCGAAGGTCGACAACGGCACCAGCGCGCCGCCGGCCCAGCCCAGCACGGCGAGTTCGGCGTCATTGGCGGCGCCGTCGACGACCTCGACGTCTACTGAGCGCAGCGTGTGGCTCGCGAGCACGCCGCTCGCCTGCAGATCGACGTCGAGAATGAGCGCCGGCCGCGCAGTGGCGTAGCTCTGCAACACCCAGGTGTCGCCGTTGGCGACGCCGTCGCCGACGGCGTTGCGCGTGAAGCCGAGGCCGAGGACGACGCCGCCGCGATCGTTGCCGAGCAAGACGCGGCTGCGGCGCTCGGGCGCGGGTGCCCCTTCGAGCTGAGGCATCGGCAAAAGCTCACCGCCTTTGAACACGAGCCAATCGCGCAGCCGTCCACCGTCGATGGTCGAGATGCTCTCGACGACGCCGATGAGGACGGCGTCGGCGTCACCGTCGTAGGCGATGTGGGCAGGGCTGGCGTTCTCGACGGAGACACGGGCGAGGTTCGCCTCAAAGGTTTGCGCGAGCAGGTGCACCACCGACAGGCCGCCCTCGGCGTCGAGCGCCCAGAGATCGTCGCGGCTGTTGTCGACGGCGAAGCGGGCGCCGCTCAGGTCGATCGAGGTGGTGGTGGTCAGGCCGCACTGCAGGGTCGGGGCGCGGCAGTAGGCGACGCTGTCGCTGTTGACGACGACGAAGAAGTCGTCGCCCGAGACAACGGGCGGCAGGTCGCTTGCTTCGACCACCTCGTCGACGCCGTCGAAGATGGTGAATTCGCCGAAGCCGGCCGAGAGCGCGACGGGGCCGCCGTCGAGGTCGGCGTAGGCGACCTGGGTCAAGAAGCCAGTGCCGCTGAAGCCGAAGAGCAGGCGGTAGCCGCCGCCGGCGAAGCGCCAGACATCGCTCGGTCCGAAAGCCTCGCTGCTCGTCGTCACGGCGGCGCCGCGAGCGGTCACGCCACGCAGAAACGACGGCGGCGCGGCGGCGAAGGGGGTCAGCTGCTCGAGCCGACCCGTGGGCTCGATGCGGTGCACGACGGCGCTGAACCCGATGAACTCGCGGCGCTCGGCGTCCCAGGCGACGGGGCCGCCGAAGCCGAGGCCGACGGGGACGACGCCGCCGTCGCCCACGCGCACGCGCCCGTCGTTGCTCGTGAGGATCATGGCGCCGTCGTCGGCGCAGCTCATCGTGGGCACGGTGGTCGAGGCGATGAAGGTCGGCGCCGGGTCGAGGGGGACGAAGGTGGGTCCGTCGTCGCCGCCGACGAGGTCGTAGAGGTCGGTGGTCTCGCCGCGGGCGATGCGCGGCCGTCGCGTCACGGGGTCGTCGCAGGCGACGGCGAAGACGGCTTCGTCGAAGACGCCGTGGTCGACGACGACGCCGTCGCCGAAGACCGACGCGACGCGGCCGTCGGCGAGGACCCAGACGCGGTCGTCGTCGAAGTCGTAGCCGACGGCGCTGGCGGTGCTGTCGGCGAAGGTGTCGGGCAGCGTCGCGCGCTGGCGCCAGCTGCGACCGTCGAAGCCCCACACGCCCGCGGGCCGCTCGGCGTCGAGCACGATCAGCTCGCGGCGTTGCACATCGAAGGTCGCTCCGGATCGCGGGCCCAGTCGTGGCGCGGCCCCAAAGACCTGCGTGCGGACGGTGTGCACCTGCTCGGTCCAGACGGCGCCGGCCGCGACGACGGTGCCGCTGACGACGTCGGCGTCGACGGCGAAGGGTTGGGCGAGGCTCTTGGCCAACCGCGGCGTCACGCGCAGCCGGTGCGGGCTCGTCACGCTCGCCGACGCCACGTAGCGAACGACCGGCACAGGCACCGGCGCCGCCGCGCTGAGGTTGCCAGCGCGATCGACCAGCGCCAGCCACACGCTGAGCTGGTCGTTGCGCCCGAGCGGGCGCTCTTGCCCCCCGTCGGCGGCGAACGTCGCCAACAGCGCCTCGCGTGACGCGTCGTTCGCGCCAAAGACCACCAGCCGGTCGCCGGCGCCGGCGTCATCGAAGGCGCCCAGCAGCGTCAACGACGGGCTCGGTGCATGGGGTCGCCGCTCGAGCACGAAGCCCGAGGCGTCGAACACCGGTGCGCTGACGTCGACGACCACTGCGGCGACGCCGTCGATGACGTTGACGTTGCCGGCGGCGTCGCTGACTTCGACGTCGATGGCGGCGACACCGTCTGCGTCGCCGGCGACGACGGCGACGTGAACGGCAGCTTCGACGGCTTCGACCTCTTCGACGACGGCGTTGTCGGCGCTGGCGCTGACGACGGCCACGTCTTCGTCGAACAAGAGATCGACGCTGAAGCGGCCGCCGACGCCGAGGGCGCTGACGTCGACGAGGGCGTCGACGGGCGGCGTCAACGTCGTCGTCAACAATCCCGGACGCAGCTGCGGTGCCGTGACGTCGATGACGGCGGCGGCGCGGGCGACTTCGACGACGCGGGCGTTGCCGGCGGCATCGACGAGGTCGACGACGAGGTCGAGGGGGCCTTCGTCGACGTCGGCGCCGACGCGGCCGGCGATGTCGAGGGTGGCGGTGAAGGCGCCGTCATCGCCGACGACGAGGTCGAGGTCGGCGGCGCGCAGCGCCATCACCGCCCGCACGCGGGGCAGGGCGGGCAGCGTCTCGTCGAAGGCGAAGCGCACGATCAGCGGCAGCGCGCCGCGCGTCAGGCCGCCGTTGTCGACGACGACGCTGCCTGCGACGACGGCGGGGGCACGGTCGTCGAGGTCGCCGACGCAGCGCTGCGCCTGGCACTTCAGCGGCGCCGGACAGTCGGCGTTGCCATCGCACGACAACGCAGCCGCACCGACCGATGCATCGAAGCAGCCGCTGACGCCGACGGCACAGCAGACGGCGACGACGGCAGAAACGGAGAATGGGCGCATCGGTGCAGCTTCACCGACGCGCCCGTTCTTCAGCAATGCAGAGCCTGTCGACGTCAGTTCTGGCAGACGGCGAAGGCGGCGCTGACGAAGCCCGTCAGCGAGCCGCTGCGCACTTCGAACCAGTTGCGGTTGCCGCGCACTTCTTGACCTTCGGCGGTCGAGAGGCGGTCGACGACGGTGCCGTTGTTGATGGTGCCGCGGGCCGACTGCGACGTCGACGCGGTCGGGCGCACGTTGAGGGCGGCGCCGTCGGTGGTCACCTTGACGCGGGTGCACGAGG
Source organism: Deltaproteobacteria bacterium (assembly GCA_031384945.1). Taxonomy (GTDB): domain Bacteria; phylum Myxococcota; class UBA727; order UBA727; family VGSZ01; genus VGSZ01. The sequence continues at coordinate 307 of JANNAY010001452.1, read as the reverse complement.
CGGCCGGCGGCGGGGGCGGCTGGTCGGCGGGCGGGGCGACCGTGGCGCCATCGAGGCGGGTCACGCGCAGTCCGTCGAAGACGAGCTTTTTGCCGGTGCTGCTGCGGTCGCCGGTGTTGTCGTCGAGGCGCACGCGCTGGGCGGTGCCGTCGGTGAACTCGAACTCGCCGAGCGAGCGCCAGCCGCCAGCGCTGCCATAGTTGAGGGTGACGAGGTCGGTGCGGCCGTTGTGGCGGATCGAGTACTTCGCCTTGTCAGACGTCGCGTAGTCGCGGTTGACGTAGACCTCGAGGCGGTAGCGGCCGGC
>JANNAY010001420.1:0-20153 GCA_031384945.1 Deltaproteobacteria bacterium | reverse complement strand
CGGGCGAGGCGCTCACGCTCGCGCGCGCGCACGGTCTCGAGCTCTTGCCGCTGCGCGGCGGCGCGAAAGCGCGCGGTGGCGCCGAGGGCTGCGGGCAGGGCGAGGACGACGGCGGCGCCGATGCGATCAGACGTGTTCTTCATGTCGTCGGTGGTGGCGGACGACACGTAGACGAGCGCCAGCCCAAAGAGACCCAGCAGCGCCGCGCGTCCGGCGCCCCAACGAAACAACGAGTACGGCAAGAGCAGGATCACGGCGTTGACGTAGAGGCCGTCCCAGCGGACGCCTTTGACGAAGGCGACGATGTTGACGACGGCGACGAGGCCGAAGGCGCCGAAGAAGACGGCGGCGGCGTGGGCGCGGCGCCAGGGCAAGACAGAGACGACAAAGAGGGCGCAGGCGATCGCCAGCGGCCGCGCCGGCACGTCGTCGCGCACGACGCCTTCGACGACGGCGACGGGCAACAGCAGCGCGGCGAGCGCGCGGTCAGCCCATGGCGCCGACGTCGGCAACGGCGGCGGCGGCTCGGACCACAGCGAAGAGATGAGCGCGGGCACGACGACGGTCTAGAGGATCCGCGGTGGCGGTGGACCAGCCGAAAGAACGAGAAGAACGAGAAGAACGAAGGCGGTGCGCGCACAAAACGAGCGCAGCGCTATTCGGCGGCGGTCTCGATGAGGCCGCTGGGGATCAACGTGGTGTTGCCGCGGCGATCGAGCACACGGTCGATGTGCACGACGCCCTGCTGGTTGACGACGACGCGAAAGCGGCTGGTCACCTGCTCGCCCGAGCGCATCTCGGTGGACTGGGCGATGAGGTTCAGGTGGTAGACCTTCGGCATCTCGGCCTTGTCGAAGGTGCCGTTGACCGGATCGTAGAAGGCGACCTCGTCGACGGGGTCGTCGAGGCGCTTCAAGATCTCGTCCATCGACAAGCGAAACAGCTCTTGCACGCCGAAGCCCTCGGGCACGGGGTGGTCGTCGGCGGCAAAGACGACCTGGCGGTGCACCATGAAGATGTGCTCGAGCTCGGTGACGCCGCGCACAGTGCGCACGCTCTGCCGCAACGCCGCCACCGGCTTCGGCACATCTTCGGCCTTCACCCAGCGGGCGATCTCGGCAGCGCGGCCGCCGATCTTGCCGAGGCCCGCGCAGTGCAGCGCGTCGCCGACGATGCGCTCGTTGTGGTCCCAGCGCAGCAGCTGTCGCGTCAACACCGCGCGCATCCACTCTTTGATGCGGTCTTTCAGCATGTACGCGACGACGGCGGCGACGAAGAGCAGCACCGACTGTGACGACGACAAACCCCGCGAGAACAGCTGCACCTGCGCCAACAGCGCCCACGTCGCGGCGAGGCCGGCGGCGATGGCGGCGGCGCTGTTGCGCCAGAAGGGGTCGGTGCGGTTGGCGCGCGTGTCGACGTAGAGCGCGCGCTGCATCTCTTTCTTCAACACGCCGAGGCGGTACGTGAAGTACTCGGGGCTCGTCTTCGACCCCGATGGAATCGGAAAGCCCTGCTCGCGCCGACGTCGGTGCACGGCGTCGGCGGTGCGCGCCACGCTCAAGCGCATCTTCACCGCGGCGCCGCTGCCGTCTCTGAGGGCCGCTTCGCCATCGATGGCGCGGGCCAACTCGGCGAGGCGTTCGTCGACGACGGCGGAGGCGTACTCTTCGGCGAACGACAGCGCCTGCAAGAGCCCCGGCGCCACCGTGCGGTAGGCGCGCGCCTTGGCCCGCACGCGGCGAACGGCGCCGAGGGCGCGCAAGACGTCGACGCAGACGCCATCGACGTCTCTGACGAGGCCGCCTTTGTCGTCGGCGACGTCGACCTCTTCGACGCGCTTGATCAACGCGCGGATCGTCGATGTGACGGCGTCGACCAGCTCGGCGCCCAGGGTCTTGGCGAGGGTGTCGAGCGCTGCCGCCGTCGGCGCCTGGTCTTCGACGAGGTTCGGCAGCTGCCGCCGCAAGATCGCGGCCGGGTTTGCTGGGTGCTCGAGGTCAGCGAAGTCTTTGAGCCGCAGCGCCGGCGCGTGCAGCCGCATGTACGTGTGCGCGTCTTTGTAAAACGCCTCGGCCGTGAACGTCTGGGGCGAGATGCCGAAGCCGCGGGGAAAGTAGAGCCACAGCCGCGTCTCGTACGACGTCTCGGCGTCGTTCACGTGGGGCAACGCGAAGTGCTGCCGCACCTCGAGCGTGCGCCGGTCGCGCGCTGAGACGTCGATGGTTCTCATCGCCTCGCCCGCTCAAGCACGGGGCAACCACACGCGGGCTTCTTTGGCGTCAACAGAGACGTCACCACCGAGGGGCGCCAGCAACGGACGCACAGCGTCGACGAGGCTCTGATCGGGCACCGCGTCGAGCGCCAGCCGCACCCGCGTCGGTTCGACGTGGACGTCGACAGCGAGGATGTCGCTCTTGCCGGCGAGGGCTTTGGCGCAGACTTCAAAGGCGATGGCGAGGGCGCGGGCGAGGCGGCCGTCGACGTCGGCGACGAGCACGCCCGGGCTGTCGTCGACCTCGATCATGACGTCGCCGAGCATGCCGCGCGCGCGCTCTTTCGCCTCTTGCAACACCTGATCGAACGGACGCGGCTCGACGATGGTCACCAACGGCACCGCGGTGGCGGTGTCTTCGGGGGCTTCGTGGCCGAGGATGACGGTGAGCGGCGCTGCGCCGGGGCGCTTCAAGACATGCACGAGCGCCTCGAAGCGGACGCCGTCGTCGACGTGGAGGACGCAGGGTTCGGGGTCGCCGTCGGCTTCGGCTTCTTCGAGGGCGCGCCGAAAGCGGCCGCTGGCGACGATCTCTTGCACCTTGCGCCGCGCGCTCGTGCCCTCGATGTGCAGCGCGCGACGCGCCGGACCGTTGAGCGCGAGCACCTCGTTTTTGCCGTCGGCGCCGGGTTCGACGACGACGCAGGGCACGGGCAGCGCGTCGACCAGCTGCGACAACAGCGCGTCGCCCGAGCCGGCGTTGGCGAGCCGGCGTCGCAGTTCGACGGCCATGTTGTCGACGGCGCGGGCAGCGTCGCCGACCTCGTCGTCGGTGGTGATGTTGCTGCGCGCCGACAAATCGCCCGCCGCCAACGCCGTCGCCGTCGCCGTCAGCTTCTGCAGCGGCCGCATGAACAACACCGCCGCCAACAGCGACAGGCCAAAGGCGACGCTGATGGCGACGGCCTGCACGTTGCGCGCAAAGATCTTCAAGTCGGTGGCGGCGTCGAGCACGTCGTCGACGCGCTCGGCGAGCCGCAAGATCGGGCCGTCTTTCACCAACAACGTCGCCGCGTAGAGCGTGTCGCGTCCGGTCGACTCTGAGATGCGGCGTGCTGTGTAGACGTCGACCAGCGGCCGCCCGCCGAGGGCCGCTTGCACCTCGGGCCGCGACAGGTGGTTCGCTGTCGACGTCGATTCGCTGTCGAACAAGACCTCGCCCGACGGCGCGATCAGCGTCACGCGGTGGCGCAGCACCGACGAGATGGTGCGCGTGCGATCGAAGAGCTCGTGGTCGGTGCCGTAGGGCAAGAGCCCTGAGGCCGCGCGGCGTGCGCCTTCGGTCAGCTGCACCTCGCTCAGGTGCAACAAATCGGTTTGCAGCTTGCTGCGCACGTAGAGAAACGTCGGCACCGCGCCGACGGCCACGACGACGAGGTAGGAGAGAAGCAGCTTGGCAGGCAGCGGAAGGCGGGGCAGTCGTCGGCGTGGCGCCGTATCCATCGTGGTTTCAATCTACGTCACGTGAACGTCACACGCACAAAACCCCACCGCCACGATCGAAGGCGGCGACGAAGCAACCGGCTCAGACGCGCTTCTTGTCGCTGACGATCTTGCCGTCTTTGAGCTGCACGACCCTTTGACACCGTGCGGCAACGTCGGGCTCGTGGGTGATGATCAGCACCGTGCGGCCCTGCTGCTCGTTGAGGTCGACGAGCAGCCGCAAGATCTCGTCGGTGGTGCGCGAGTCGAGGTTGCCGGTGGGCTCGTCGGCGAGGATCACGCTCGGTTCGTGAACCAGCGCCCGGGCGATGGCGACGCGCTGGCGCTGTCCGCCTGAGAGCTCGGTGGGCTTGTGGCCAGACCGATCGGCGAGGCCGACCGTCGCCAGCGCCGTCGCCGCCCGCCGCCGCCGCTCAGGCGCGGCGATCGGATCGCCGCGCCGGTAGATGAGCGGCAACGTCACGTTCTCGAGCGCGCTCTGCCGCGGCAGCAAATGAAAGCTCTGAAAGACAAAGCCGATCAAGCGGCCGCGGACTTCGGCGAGGTCGTCGTCGTCGAGCTCTTGCACCGGGATGCCGGCGAGCTTGTACGAGCCCGCGCTCGGCGTATCGAGACAGCCGAGCAGGTTCATCAGCGTCGACTTGCCCGAGCCCGATTGGCCAATGATGGCGACGAGCTCGCCAGCGAAGATGTCGAGGTCGACGCCGTCGAGGGCGCGCACGACTTCGCCGCCCATCTGGTACGTGCGCGTCAGCCCGCGGATCTCGATCAGCGGCGCATCAGCAGGCGCAGGCGTCTCAGCCATCGTGCTTCGCGGCCTTTTTCTTCTTCTCGTCTTCGTCGGCTTTCTGGAGCTCGTTGACCTTGTCACCGTCGTGCAGATCTTTGAGCGCGCGAAAGGGGCCGACGACGACGCGTTGGCCGGGTTCGACGCCAGAGAGAACGGCGACGGCGTCACCTTCGCTCGGTCCGAGCTTCACAGGCGTCTGTTTGGCGATGAGCGAGAGGCCGGAGGTGACGACGAAGACGCGGTCGGGGGTGACGCTGCCGTCTTCTTCTTTCTTTTCTTCGAGCACCGCCGCCAACGGGATGGTGACGACGGCGTCGAGGTGCTCGACCTCGATCTCGGCGGTGGCGCTCATGCCCGGGCGCAACAGCGCTTGCGGCGATGGCAACACCGGCGCCGGCGCTTCGACGACGTCTTTGCCGTCTTTGCCAGCAGGTGCTGCGCGGTCGCGGGGGACGCGGGTGCCGGTGACCTTGACGTCGACGACGAACAAGACGGCGCCCATGATGTCTCTGCCCATCAAGCCGACGCGTTCGACGACGCCGTCGAACTCGGCGTCTTTGATGCCCTGGGCTTTGACGATGGCGGTTTGGCCGACTTTCACGCGCGAGACGTCGAGCTCGTCGACGTCGAGGCGCACCATCAGCTCGCTCAGGTCGGCGATGACGACGGGGGCCGACGATCCGCCGATGCCCAAGCCGAGGGCCGCGTCGGGCGACGCTGACAACCCCGTCGACGACGAGACGACGCGGCCGACCTCGACGCCGACTGCGACGACGGTGCCCTGCTGCGGCGCCTGCACTTTGGCGCGGCGCAACGCGTCTTTGCTGCGGTTGAGATCGATGCGCGTGCGCTCGACGTTGGCGTTGGCCTGGGCGCGCTCGGCGACGGCGCCAGCGACGCGCGACTCGTCGAGCTTGAGCACGTCGTCGGCGATGACGTTCGACGCCGCGAGCTTTTGATCACGCGCCAGCGCGCGTTCGGCCTCTTTGACGGCGACGTCGGCGCGGGCGACGAGGGCTTCGGCTGCGCCGAGGCTGGCGCCGATTTGTTCGACGGCGTTTTTCAGCTGCTCGCCATCGAGCGAAAACAAGACGTCGCCGATTTTGACTTCGTCGCCGATCTCGACGTTGACGACGGCGACGCGGCCGGCGACTTCGCTCGAGACGTCGACCTGCGTCTTCGCTTTGACCTTGCCCTGGGCGAGCACGCGCGAGGTGACGCCGCGCTTCTCGGCGGCCTGCAGCCGCACCTCGATGGTCTCTTCACTGGTGCCGCGCACGAGCGTCGCCGCGGCGATCAAGACCGCGACGACGACGAGGACGACGCCGACCTTCTTCATTCGCCTTCGCCTTCGGCGCCGGGGCAGCGGGCGTCGTCGATCTCGGCGGCGCTGTGGGCGGCGCAGAACGCGTCGACGCTCGCGGCGAGGTCAGGACACGCCAACAGGTCACCGTCGCGCTTGCGCCGGCACTCGGCGAGCAGCTCTTGCTGACACACCTGCAGGCAGGTCGCCTGGTAGCCGGCGGCGATGGCGTCGTCGTCGCTGTCGGGGGCCACGGCGCCGTAGCCCTCGGCCCAGCAGCTGCCTTCGTCGCCGTAGGCGCGGCGCATCGGACCCAACAACAGCTCGATGTCGCTGCCGTCGCCCCGCGCCCCGTCGTTTTTCTCGCCGAGAAAGCCGGCGTAGCAGCGCAGCTCGGGCTCTTCGGGATTGATCGCGTGTTGCGCGAGCAGTCCGTAGCCGGACTCTGGCAACGCGTCGCCCGGGGGCGCTGGTGGCAGGTAGCAGTCGACGAAGGTGAGGCAGTCGGGCTCGGGCTCGACCCGCGACGGCGGGCAGCCCGACAGCGTCGACATGGCCGTGACCAGCGCCAGCATGGCGGCGAAGACGTTGACGACGACGACGACGGACCCGCGCACGCGCCGACCATAGCCGATCGCCACCGCGCTACAATGAAACGATGCTCCTCCTCGTCGCTGCCGCGCTGCTTGCTCAGGAACCGACGACGACTCTTCCTCCCGAGGCAGCGGTCAAGGTGCCGTGTGTCGACGTCGACGCGCACGCCGAGTTGAAGAGAGCGCACGCCGTGCTCGCGGCCTACGCCGACCAGGGCCGCGGCGAACGCGTCACCGGCGCCGTCGCCAACGGCGCGCTCGCCGCTGGACTCATCGGCGCCGGCATCACCTATGTCGCCGTCGCCCACCTCGACGGCAACCTCTCGCGCTTGAACGCGCAAGACACCGAGCTCGCCGGCTTCGTCGCGTTCGGCGCCGCCGTCGTGCCCGCCGTCGTCATGGTCACGCAGATCGCGCTGCCGTCGCCGGCCGAACAGCGGCTGGCCGACTTCGAAGCGACAGGCAGCACCGACGGCGCCAACGCACGCAGCGACGACGAGCGCATCGCCGCGGCCCGCGCGTCGCTGGTCGACGAGTCGCAGCGCTCGACCTGGCCGGCGATGGTCGGCGGCACCGCCCTCGTCGTCGGTGGCCTCGGCGCCGGCGGCCTCGGCGCCTACTTCTTGTTGCTGCCGCACCTCGAGAACCCGCGCGGCGTCGTCACCCACGGCACCGGCGCCGAGCTCATCGGCGGCGGCGTCGCGGCCCTCGGCGTCGGCGTCGCCGTGCTCGTCGGCAGCGGCAGCAACGCCGGCACGCAGCTGCAGTTGTTGGAGTAGCCGCGCAGCCGGTCAGACAGATCGTCAGGGCCCGCAGACAGCCGGGGCGTCGGGCACTTGCTGCAGCGCCTTGAGGGCCTCGATGCAGTTGGCGGTGCAGTCGCGCGACGACGACGGCAAGACCCAGCAGCTGCCGCCTTCGTCGTAGGCGCTGACGTCGACGGTGGCGTCGACGGCGTTCTGACAGGCCACGTAGTCACGACACTCTTGCGTCGGACCGCAAGAGCAGAGCGCGAAGACGGCGAGGCTAGTGAGAGCCCGTGGCATCGACGATCGGCTCGCGGTCGACGGCGTCGCAGCCGACGTTGTTGCCCGGTCCTGCGGCGGCGCCGCAGACGGCGATGGGGGCCACGAAGGCGAGGTTGGCTTCGGCGAGGCGCTCGGGCGCGAAGGGCAGCGCGAGCGTGAAGACGACTTCGCCGGTGGCGACGTCGTTGGCAGGCTGTCCGACGTCGCGCTGGCGCTTCACGAACACCTTGGCCTCGAAGGTGCCGCCGCGCGGCTCGGTGGCCTCGACGCGGGTGGGCTGCACCTCGACGGTGATGCGCGCGCCGACGCCGTTGCCGGCGGCGTCGTCGTCGATCTTGCTCTGCGAGATCGCGAACGAAAAATCGCCCACGTCGCCAGCGCCGTTGTCGGCGACGAGGTCGACGCCGTCAGCGAGGTCGTCGAAGTTGAGGTCGCGCAGCACCAACAGGTCGTCGCGCGCGAGCTCTTTCTTCAGCTCGAGCAGGCGCTCGTCGTCGAGGTGCTGCCAGTCGACGTCGGCGGGCACGTCGGCGCCCGACAGCCACAGGTGCACGCGCTTGTCGGCGAGCGAGCGCTCGACCGGCACCAGCGCGCCATCGCGCTCGAGGATGTCGTGGGCGTCGAGGATCGCCACCGCCGTCGCCGCCGGCGCGAAGCTGACGTCGTCGAAGCTGCCGTCGACCCACACGGCGCAGCCCTGCAGCGCGCCAACGAAGCCGACGAAGCCGACGACGCCGACGACGCCGAGGACGCCGACCAACCGGGTCACGACGACGCTGTTCATTCGCGCGCCCCGAGCGGCAGGCCCAACAAGCCGTTGTCATCGAGCAGGGCGAGGTTGGCTTCGGCGATGGCTTCTTCGACGAGGGGGGCTCTGAAGGCGCCTTCGATGTCGCCTTCTTTGGCTTTGCCGACGTCTCTGCCTTCGACGGCTTCGAATTCGACGGTGACGTCGCCAGCGACGACGCCGGCCGCGTCGCCGAAGCCGGCGCTGTCGATGCTGACTTTGACGTTCTGCCGCGAGGCAAACGGCGCGATCTGCTCGAAGGTCGATGACGCGTCGAGGCGCTCGGGCGCCAGGTGCACGCGGGCTTCGACGTCGCCGGTGACGACGTCGCCGTCTCTGACGCTGGTGAATTTTTCGCCGTCGTCGACGGCGCCCTGCCGCGGAAACACCAGCACCAGGGTGTCGCGCACCGCCATCTCGTGCGACATCGCCGACAGCGCGGCACCGTCGAGGTCGTTCAGGTCGCTCTGCGGATCGAAGACGATCCACGTCATCGCCACCACCACCCGCGGGTCGGTGTCTTCGACGAGGTTGGCGTCGCGCTCGTCGAGGTAGGCGAAGACGGTGCCGCCGGGGTCGAAGCCGACACCGTCGAACGATGTGGTGAAGTGGGCTTCGCCGAAGCGGCAGCCCATCGTCGTCGCCAACGCCGCACACAAGAAAACGAGGCGCACCATGGCGCCTCGCTAACACGTCGCGGTTGTCGACGTCGATCCCAGATCAGGTGCACATGAAGAAGGGATCGAGGGGCGAGCTGTTGCACTCGACCTCGGCGCCGTCGCACTGGCCGTCGCCGTCGCTGTCGGGGTTCTGCGGATCCGTGCCGCGCGTCTCTTCTTGCTCGTCGCTGAGGCCGTCGCCGTCGGCATCGGCGTCGGGCGGGGGCGGCGGCGGGGGCGCCTGCGTGCAGTCGATGCTGACCGTGCCGCGCACGCCCTCGATGCAGCCCGAGGCGTCGAGCACGTCGACGTTGATGTTGTCTGAGGCGAACGAGCACTCACCGGTCAGGCCGGACCAGCAGATGGTGTGGTCACCCTCTGTCCAGACGTCGCCGTCGGCGGGGTCGCTGCCGTCGTCGCATTCTTCTTCGTTGCTGGCGCCGTCGCCGTCTCGGTCTTCGTCGCCGTCGTCGACGCCGTCGTTGTCGCTGTCGGCGTTGTCGGGGTCGGTGTCGCAGGCGGCTTCGTCGTCGTCGCTGAGGCCGTCGCCGTCGCTGTCCGGCGGGGTGTCTTGGCCGCAGGCTTCGAGGCACTCGTCGTCCCATTCGCCGTCGTCGTCCCACTCGCCTTCCCAGCCGTCGTCCCAGCCGCCGCCGCTGTCGACGAGGATGCAGGCGGGGGCGATGAACAGGGCGGGCAGCGTCAGGGCCAAAGACAACAAGCGCATGGGGGTCCTCCTCAGGGGTCTCGATGTGGCTTGGCGACGCGGCGGCAGATCCGTGTCGGTGGCTGGCAGATCGCGTGACCCGCTGTGATCCCGGTCAAAGGGCCGGTGCTGCTAGCGTCCGCCGCATGGTCAAGGGACGGCGCGCGGCCGACCGACGTCGGGAGCGTGAGGGGGGCGACGAGCCCTTCGACGACGACAATGGCACCACGCCGCAGGCAGCGCCGGCGCAGCCGCACGACGACTACGAAGAAGAAGACGAGCCCTCGGTCTCGCGGTCTGACGCCAAGAAGAAGCCCGTCTCTGTCGCCGACGCCGACGTCGAGCAGCTCGCCGATCCCTCGCGCCACCAGCCGCGCACCGATGGACCCTCGCAGCCGCGCCGCACAGCCCGCGTCGTCGACGAAGAGCCCGTCGACGCCGAGAAGTCCTTCGCCCGCGAGCTGAAACGCAAGCCGCGCGAGAACACCAAAGCGCGCGAAGGCCTCGAGGTCACCGAGGTCAAAGAGACGCGCACGAAGAAGCCGCGCCACGGCGGCAAATTCGTCGTCCTCAACGTCGACGGCGCCGCACCGGCCGAGCCCACCGAGATGGCGATCGCCGTCTACCCGGCGCTGCTCGGCCGCAGCGCCAGCGCCGACATCGTTTGCAAAGACCCGTTCGTCTCGCTGCGCCACGCCGAGATCGGCTGGGACGATCAAGGCTTCTCGATCGCCGACCTTGGCAGTGGCAGCGGCGTCGTCGTCAACGGCGTCGTCGCCGACGGCCGCGTCGGCTTGAAGACCGGCGACGTCGTGCAGCTGGGCAAGACCGAGCTGCGCTTCTTTGTCGCCGAGCGCGCGCCCATGCCGCGGCCCGAGCCCGCGCCTGAGCCTGAGCCCGAGGTGCCGGCGCTCGAGGGCACCGAGCGGCTGCCGCTGCGGCCCGAAAAGACCGCGACCAACATCCGCGTGGCGCGCGAAACGGCGGCGCAGATCGCGGCCAAACGACGTCGAGAGGTGCGCCGCAAAGCCGCCCTCGTCATCGCCATCTGCGCCGGCGTCGCTGCCGCCGTCGTCATCGTCAACGTCGCCTACAGAGAAGCCTTCTCCGACGACGCGCCCGCGCAAATTCGCCTGCAGGTCTCGGCCCTGCTCGGCGAAGCGAAAGAGAAGCTCTTGCAGGGCGACGTCGACGGGGCGCATGCCCGCGTCGGCACCGTGCTGGCGCTCGACGCCAACAACGACGAGGGCAAGAGCCTCGAGCGCACGGTCTTGACCGAGATGCAGGCCCGCGACGCGCTGCAGCTCGCTTTGCGCATGGGCGACGAAGACCGCGACGACGAAGCCCTCGCTGCCCTCGCCCGCATCGCCGACAGCAGCGTCTTCGTGAAAGACCGCGACCGCTTGAAGACCTCGCTGGCCGAGCGGGCGCTCGTGCGTTCGCTGCGCGCCGTCGAGAGCATGCTCGAGGCTGGCAAGATCGACGAGGCGCTGGCCCGCGCAGCACTTCATGTGAAGCGCTTCCCCGACGACGAGGGCGGCAAGGCCCTGCTCGCGCGCGTCGAGGCTGCCAGGCAAAGCGCGCCGCGCGACACGGCGTTGTTTCCGGCCCGCGCCGCCTTTGCCGACGGCAAGGTCGACGAAGCCCGCGCCATCGCCGCCGCCGCCGGCTACGTCGGCTACGTCAAAGAGCTCGACCGTTTTCAAAAGGCCCTCGACGACGGCAAGGCCGCGCTGTCGCGCCTCGACGGCAGCGGTGCCCGCGGTCCCCTCGATGAGGCCTTCCGCCTGCTCGGTTCGCTGGGCGCGCGCGCGTCGTCGCCCATCTTTGCGCAGGTGCAGAAACCCTACGCAGATGCCCTCTATTTGTCGGGCACTGAAAAGCTCGAAAACGGCGACGGCTGCGGCGCGGCCCGCGACCTCTTCAAGGCCGACCGCGTCACCCCCGGCGACAACCGCCTGCAGATCGAGCTGCAAAGGCTGGCCACCCGCGCCGAGCAAGGACTGCAAAAGGCCCGCGGCGCCAAGCAGCAAGACCGCGACCGCGCTCGCTCGATCGCCCGAGAGAACCTCTGCTTCGCCCCCTCGGGCAGCAAGATCTACGACGAGCTCAAAGAGCTTTCAGAGTAGAGCGAAAGAAGAGCCTGCGCGCAGCGCGGCCCGGCGTTCCCTCCCCGAAATTCGGGGCTGGGGGTCTTCAGGCGCACGTCACTGCGCGATGTAGCAGTCGGCCATGTCGATGGCGGCGGGCGCCGGGGCGCTGGCTGTGTCGAGGTCGGCGCACGACGTCGCGGCGGTGCGGGTCATCTTGAACGTCGACGGGCGGCCGGTGGTCTGCGGCGTCAGCAGGTTGGCCCAGTCGTCGAGCAGCGATGTTTCGCCGTCGACCTGCCAGTCGCCGTTCACTTCGTCGGCGCTGTCGATGGTGCCGCTGAAACTCTTGATGGTGCGGCGGTAGACGACGGCGTGGTCGTCGACGCTGGCGCCGTCTTCGTCGGTGGTGTGCATGGTGACGCCGGGGGCGCCGTCGCCGTCGTCGTCGACGACGTTTTCGAGGGTGCTGTCGGTTGGCAGGGGATCGCCTGCGCCCACGTCGGCGCCGATGACGAGGGCGGTGTCGCCGTCGATGCCTGTGAATTCTGAGCCGGCGCCGTCGATGTCGAATTCGCCGATCAGTGACGGCAGGGCCTGCACGGCAGCCGACGCGAACGTCGAGGCCTGGCGGCCGATGAAGCTGTCGACGGCGACGACCGAGAGGCTGCAGGTCTTCATGGTGAACGAGACGTGGTTCTGCACCTGCCGCACGTCGACAAAAGCCACCGCCTTCGCCGGCGCGCATTGCGTTGCCGGGTTCAAGCCGAAGGTCGAGACCTCGGCGGCGTCCCACGTGACGAGTGCGAAGTGGCCCGTGAGGTCGAATTCGAATTCGTCGTCGACGGCGCCTTCTCCTTCTCCCTCTTCTCCTTCTTCGCCGGCGCCGTCGACGATGACTCTGCAGGCGGCGAGGGCGACGTTGCCGTCGTCGTCTTTGACGTGGAGGGCGACGGTGACGACGGTGCCGTGGTCGACGACGAATTCGCCGTCGAGAGCGTCTTCTTGTTGAAAGACGCTGCCGTCGAACGACGACAACGTCAGCGTGGTCTCGGCCCACGTTCCACCGACGTCGACGCTGTCGCTGCCGTCGACGACGAAGGCGGCGCCGACGGCCACGTGGTCGGGGCAGTGCAAGACGGCGACCGGCAATCCATCGAGCGTCGCCGTCGGCAACAGCCCATTGGTGCAGCCCGCGCCGCCAACCGTGACGACGAGAGCGAGAGAGAGTGAGGAGAACTGGGTCATGGTCTTGGTGCTCGTCACTGGCAGGCGACGTCAGGAGAAGGCTGGGGAAACGCGGCGGCCATCTGCTCGTTCACCCACGCCTGCACGTCAGCGCACGAGACGCTCGACGGGTCGCCGTCTCTGCCGCGGTAGTCGGCGCCGCCGTGCTGTCCATCGAGGCGCTCGAAGCGAAAGGGCGACGACTTCGGCGTCATCGCCGGTCCGCCGCTGCCAAGGGGATCGTCGTAGACGACGGTCTCGGTCTCGTTGATGAGGGCGCCGTCGATGCTGTTCGACGAGCGGATCGTGCCGGTCATCGTCGTCGTGCGCGAGCGGTAGGCGGTGTAGCGCTCGCCGCCGGCGTTGACGGTGACGCCGGGGTGGCCGTCGTCGTCGGCGTCGACGACGCGCTCGTCGGCGCTGTCGGTGGGGATGGCGTCGCTGGCTTCGTCGTCGAGCACGACGCCGACGACGAGGGGCGACTGCGCCTGTGCCGGCGGCGAGAACGCGGCGTTGGCGCCTTGCGAGGGCAGGTCGAAGGCGAGCACTTTGCCGGCGCCGGCGTCGTTGGCCGCTTGAATGAACGGCGCGCCGACCGTCGGCGTGATGGTGCCCATGAACACCAGCTTCACCGACGGCATGGTGATGGTGCACGCCTCGTTGGTGACCTCGACGTGGGCGCCGTTCTGCGTGATGTGCGCCAGCGAGATCGACGTCGCGATGGCGCACTGGTGATCGCCGTCGAGCAAGAAGAAGTCGCTGATGTCGGTGACGCCGTGAGCGACTTGGATGAAGTCGCCGTTCAAGTCGAAGACCGCCTCGCCATCGGCCACGAAGACCAGCTCAACATCTTCGCTGACGCCCTGACCGGTTTCCGAGACGGCAGAGACGGTGACGACGACGGATCCGGCGACGTCGGGGGCGATGACGGCGATCGAGCCTGTGCCATCGACGAGCTCGACGGTGGCGGGCAAAGCGACGACGCCAGCGACGTCGGGGGTCAGCGTCACCGTCGACGTCGGCAAGCGCGTACCGCGGATCGAGAGGGTGATGGCGTCGCCGCTGCCGGCGACGACGCGGTCCGGTGCGGCCGACACGAACAACAGCGGCGCGCCGCTGGTGGGCACGGTGAAGTCAATCGATGCGCTGTCGACGACGATGACCTCGCCAGCCTGCACGGTCGCCGTCACGGTGGCGTGCACGTCGCCGCCGGGCAGCTCTTGCTCGAAGGGCGCGAGCACCCGCACGTGCGCGCGCCCGTTCTCGGCGCGCACGTTGGACGCCGACAGCAGCCCCGACGTCGACGCAAAGGCGACCACTGCGTCTTTGGGAAACACGACGGCGCTGAGGTCGACGAAGGTGGCGCCGTTGGCTTCGACGCTGGCGGCGCCGTCGACGTTGACGACGACGGTGGGGACGACTTCGCCGCTTCCCGCGCAAGATGCGCAGACGAAGCACAAGGCCACGGAGAACGCGCGAGCAGAGGCGCAGGAGACGGAGGAGGCGGAGAAGACGGAGAAGACGGAGAAGACGGAGAGGGTGCGCATCGCGGAGCAGGCTGCACCGACGCCAGAACGGCGAAAGCGCCCGAGAGGGCGCTTTCCGTCGATGGGAGGACGCATCGACGCGCACCGCGCATCGGTCAGCTGACGGAGATCACTCGGGAAGGGCCGAGATGGCGCCGTCGCGGTCGTCGTAGTGGGCGCAGCCGTCGGGAAACGCCGGGCGGGCGGGCGCGGGCAAGAGGCCGGGGTTGGCCATGAGCTCGTCGCAGGTGGTGGCATTGGTGCGCGACATCTTGAAGGTCGAGTTGCGGCCTTCGACGCTGACGCCGACGAAGTCGCGAAACAGCGAGAGCAGCGGGTCCATCATCCTGGTCTCGCTGTTGACCTGCCAGTTGCCAAGGTCGCCGCCGTCGATCTCGTCGCTGTTGAGGATGACGCCGTCGAACCTGTCGACGAAGCGGCGGTAGACGACGCCGCGGTCTTGATTGCCGACGTGCAAGGTGACGCCGGGCAGGTCGTCGTTGTCGCTGTTGATGACGTGCTCGCCGACCTCGACGGGCAGGTCGGTGGCGTCGTCGACGTCGCTGCCGACGGTCTGCGCCGGTCCGGCGTTGCGCACGGGGCTGAAGCGGTCGCCAGCGGCGCCGTGGGCGAGGTCGAACGAGTACGAGAGCAGCGGCAGCGCGGCGAGAAACGCGTCGGGCACGAGCGTGACCATGAACTCGAAGCCCGAGGTGTAGACGGTGGGCATCGGCAGCAAACAGGTCTCCATCACCATGTCGATGTGGCTGCCGGTCTGCACGACGTGAGCGATCGAGACCGAGCGCGCATGCGAGCACTGGTCGTTGGGGGCGAGCGCCAGGCTCGAGATGGTGGGGGCGTCCCAGGCGACGACGGCGAAGTCGCCGGTGAGGTCGACGGGGGGGCCGACTTCTTCTTCTTCTTCTTCTGCTTCTTCTTCGCCGTCGTCGACGACGGGGTCTTCGCCAATGACGTCGTCTTCGTCGTCGCCGAATTCGGCGGCGATGCGGGCAGCGACGGGGTCGCCGACGGCGAAGCGGCAACGGGCTTCGGCTGTGCCGCCCTCTTTCGTCGTCGCGGCGTAGGTGACGGTGACGATGATGTCTTCGTCGAAGCGCAGCGGCGCGGTGTCGCCGTCGATGACCTGCGTGCCATTGGCGATGATGGTCAGCGAGCTCGCGGCCAGCGTCTGCGTGCCGGTGTAACGGCCGGTGACGTTGATGTCGGCGCCGACAGCGACGGCCTCGGGGCAGTCGAGCACGGCAACGGCGGGGGGCGCTGCGACGGGGGCGCCGCAGGCAGCGACGGCGACGACGGGGGCAACAACGAGAAGGGATGTGATGGTGTTCATGGTGTTCTCCTTCAAGTCAGTCGCAAGCGACGCGTGAGTTGGGCGAGGCGAAGCTGAGCGCCATGGTCTCGGCGAAGCCGTTGACGTCGGCGCAGCTCAAGGTGCTGTTGTCGCCGTCGATGCCGCGGATGTCGTTGCTGTCACCGACGCCGTCGACGCGCTTCATCTGCCAGGGCGAGCGGATGTTGGTGATCTTCGGACCGATGCCGCTGAACTGCCCGCCGTAGATGACCGTGTCGGTGTTCGAGATCATGCCGTCGCCTTCAAGGGTGTCGCCGGTGATGGTGTTGTCGTCGTGGATGACGGCGGTCATCGACTGCAGCGTCGTGCGAAAGGCGGTGTGCTGCTCGGTGCCGGCGGCAAAGATCGTGACGCCGAATTCGCCGTCCAGGTCGTCGTCGTCGGTCTCGCTGGTCTGGTCGGCCGTGGGCAGGGGCTCGTCGGCAGCGACGTGGGCGCCGACGGTGAGGGGCTCGAACTCCGACGCTGGCGGGTTCCACCGGGCGACGCCGCGGCTGTCGTAGGCGACGTCGAAGTCGAGCGACTGTCCCGCGCCCTTGCGGTTCGACGCGGCGAGAAAGCCCGGACCGGGCTGCGGAACAATGGTGCCGCCGGCGAAGTCTTTGAGCGGCACCGCCGGCATCGTCACGAGGCACGCGGTGTTGGTGACGTGCAGCGTGTCGCCCTCTTGCTCAACGTGCACGAGGTTCACCGTCTTCGCGATCACGCACTCGGTGTTGTGCTCGAGAAAGCTGAAGTCGCTGAGCAGCACCGTGCCCCAGCTGAGCTGGGCGAAGTCGCCGGTGAGCTGCAAGAGCGACTCGCCCTCGGCGGTGAAGCGCAGCTGCGTGTCGTCGCTGACGTCGCCGAGCGAGGCGGTGACGTTGACGGTGGCGGGGTCGGCGGGCACGGCGACGTCGAGGTCGAAGACGAATTCGCCGTCGGCGGTCTTCGTCATGGTCACGTGCGCGGGCACGGCGAAGCTCGCCGTGTCTGAGGCGATGGCGACATCGACGCTGCTGGCGGTGTCGTCGAGGCGGCGTCCGCGCAGCTGCAGCTGCACTGTGCCGCCGGCGCCGGCGAGCACGCTGCGCGGCTGACCGGTGAGGCGCAGCACCGGCGGTCCTTCGGTCGGGTGGGTGAAGCGCACCGGCGCGTCGGCGGTCAGCAGGCCTTCGTTGGTGATGACCTCGGCGTGAAACACCGCGTCGCCGCCGATCTCGGTCTCGAGGTCGGCCTCGGTGGGCGCGAACACCGTCGTCGTCGCGGTGCCGCCGACAGCCTGCACAGAAGAGTTGGCCAGCAGGCCGGGGCCGCCGGCGAAGGTGACGATGGCGTCGCCGGGCACGACGTGGGCGGTGAGCTCGATGGTGGTGACGCCGTCGGCGACCGCTTCGGCCTGGCTCGCCGCCAGCGCGATTGACGGGACCTCGGCGGGCGCGCAGGCGGCGGCGACAACGGCGAGGGCGGCGGCGAAGAAGCGAGCGTGCATGCAGAGGTTGTCGGCAGATCCGGCGCCGCCGCGTTCAGACGCTCATGGGAGGTTGCTCAGCCGATGGGAGCCACATCCACACGTCGGCCCACGTCGCACACAACCGCTACATGTAGGTCCCGCAGACCTCACCCCTCGCTGCGCTCGGACCTCTCCACGGGCGCTCGCAAAGCCTCGCTGTGGAGAGGTGAAATCAACCAGACACCTCGTGCGACCACGGGTGCAGGACTCAGAGGTCGACGGGGATGTCGACGGGCTCAAAGGGACCCGACGGCTCCGCAGGCTCGGCTGGCGACGGCGCCAACGACGCCCGCGACGACGACGAAGCAGGCAACGTCGACGGCGGCTTCGGCAACCGGCGTCCGAGCTCGCGCAGCAGCGGTTCGGCGACGGCGGTGACGCGCTTGTGCTGCAAGCGCTTCTTCAGCCGGTCGATGACCTTGAGCACTGGCTCGGGAAAGTCGGCGAGGTCGGGCAGCTCAAAGGGGGCTTCGGCGCCGTTCGCGCCGGGAACGCCGAGGGCGAGCGTCGCCGCGACGACGGCCCAGTAGACGCGCGAGGCCTCGTTCAAAGCGGCGGGGTCGCCGTCGACAAAGGCGATCAAGGGCTTCGCTTCTTTGGCGCCTGGGGCGAGGCCTTCGACGTAACAGGCCATCAGCGCCAGGTGCGTGCACAACTCGGCGGCGCGGCGCAGCACGAGTGGCGAGGTGCCCTCGCGCAGCCCCTGCAGCATGGCGAGGGCGATGGCCGAGCCGCCGATGTCGAGACCATCAGACAACAATGAATCGGTGACGATGCGCGCCAATCTTTTGTCTTCGAGGACGTCGAGGGGCGAGGCCTTTCGGTTGTTGATCTTGTACGAGAGAAGCAGCGAGAACCCGAGGTTCTTTTGCACCGGATCGCCAGCGAGCATCAGCCGCGTCAGCGGGCTCGCGTCGAGCAGCGCCACCATCAACGACTGCCGCGCCACGCGCAGCTCTTCGTCGCCACCCTGCAGCGCGAGGCGCCACATCGGCTGCGTCAGCCGGTTCTGCTGCACGCGGCGCACGCCGGGCCACTGCGTCAGCCGCCACGGCGGTTCTTCGCCGTAGAACGAGGCGTTGCCCGTCCACCACTTCACGTGCACGTCGGTGCGGCTGGTCTTGAAGGCGCGGCGCACGATGAGATGACGCGTGATCAACAGGCCAGGGTCGAGGGTGCGCGGCAGCGCGTTGACCTCGAGCGCGGCGGCCTTCGCGAACAGATGCGTGCGCGCATAGAACGACGACGCCTGCGGGTGCGTCGTCGCGTACAGGTCGTGCGCCGCATACAGCAGCGTCGCCGCATCGTGATCGAAGGGCGCTGGCGTGACGTCGCCGAGCAATGCGGCCTCGACGAATTGCGCGTCGCAGGCGTCTTTCAAATTCACGTCGATGCCGAGGCCGTGCTGGATGGCCGCGAACCCCCACTTGCCGAGCGGATCAGCGATCGCGCACTTCTTTCCCATCAAGAAGGGCACGCCGAAGTCGGCGGAGAAGCGGGCAAGGATCGTCGCAGAGTTCATGCTCGTGCCTTCAATGCGCCCAGTGCGTGCAACAGCAGAGCGCGCGCGTTTGAGCTCGTGCGTTGACGCCGCCATGCGAGATGCGCTTGGCTCGCGCGACTGAGTTGCATCAAACAATCGGCGCGATCAACACGATACTCTAAGTCGTAATCTGCGCGATGGCGAAGCTGTTGCAGTGCAACGAACGTGTCGCAGAAGCCGCTTAGCTCGGAATCAATCGGCAGGCTCAGCGCACGGTCGAGCGGCTGCTGCGACGTCGGCTTGACCGACGCGAGCCAAACTGCGGCCAGCCGAAGCTTGTTGTGGTCGAGCGAGCGCGCGACGAAGGGTGCGAGCTCAGCTGATGGACTGATGTACGATGCAATCTCGCCTGTGAGTAGATGAAAGACAAAATAATAAGCGGCGGAGATCGAGCGGCGCAGGGACACCTGTCTGGGCCGCCGCCCATCGACGACCGCCAGAGCGTGGGCTTGTTGCAGCAGATCGCCAGCGAGGGTCATGAGGCTGCGGTACCGCCCGTGAACTCTACGTATGACTGAAGCCCCAACGGCTGGGCCCGCTCGCGCAGCGCCATGGAGATGCCCGTCAGCACGCGGCCGACTTTGGCGGTGGCTGCGGCGACAAAGCGCTTGCGCATGTGCACTTTGAAAAAGACGGCTTCATCGTCGGCGTGGTCGCGGCCGACGTGCACTTCGATGCGGGCGATGTCCGGATGCAACGCCGCCGGACCAGCGGTCAGCGCTTGCGTGGTCTCCGGCGTGAGTGCGTAGGACATGGCCGCATTGTAGGCGCTTTGAGGCACTTTGGCAGCGTCATCGTCGTCGACGGTCAGGGTCGAAAGTGTTTGCCGCCGAAGTCGGGATGGACGTGGAAGCCCTCGCCGAGCACGGCCAGGCAGCGGTCGGTGCCAGCCTTTTGCAGCATCTTCACGCGGGTGACGAGGCGTGCTTCACCGAGGTCTTTCAGCGTGGGGGCGTCGTCGTCGAGCACCATCCGCAGGTAGACCATGCGCGCGCCGTTGACGTCCTGCCCGAAGCTCGCGGTCAGCTTGCTGACATGGTCATCGATCGACGTCGGATCGGCGCAGAGCGCGTCGTGCACCGCCTTGCGCACCTTGAGAGCGCCGCTCTTTCCTGTCGGCGGCTTCGACAACACGTAGGGCTCGTCGACGTCGTCAGCGGGCGCGTTTGCCAGCACTGGACGCGCCGGCAACGAGGCCTTCTCTAGCGCCGGCCGCATCGCCTTCGCTCTGGCCTTCGCTCTGGCCGGCCGCAGGGCACCCTGCACAGCGGCCGGCGAAGAAGCCTCGTCGACGACACGGCCCGCCGCGGCCGGAGCGC
>JANNAY010001415.1:0-1856 GCA_031384945.1 Deltaproteobacteria bacterium | reverse complement strand
CTGCTCGGCGAGGTCGTCGATGCGCCCACGCACATGAAGGTCGAGGTCTTTCGTTGCCCGCGCGGTCTCGTTGCGCAGCTCGAGCGCGACGCCACCCTTCAACGTGACGGCGTCGTGAAAGATGGGAGCGAGGCGGGCGAGAAAGCGCTCAAAGACGAAGGATTGTCGTCGTCGTTCGAGCTCGGGACCGGTCACGCGGAAGCGGGCCTCGAGCGCAGAACGAAACGCCAGCGGCGATGAATACGACTGCGTCATTCGCGGGCTTTCTGGAACGCAGCGCGCTCCGCGGCATTGAGCAGCCCGCGACGCTCGGCCTGGTGAAATGCTTCATCGACGAGGTCGAGCGGGGTGCCGGCGTTGAGGCAGTCGAAGAGCGTGCGTGCAGGGGTCGTGACCGGCACCGCTCCCATCCACCCGCGGTCGCGCGTCGGCACGTCGTCGTAGGCGAGCAGCGTGTGGTCGGGCACGCGCAGGCGCCGACGCTTCCACGACGACGGCAGTGTCAGGTGCACCCACGACGGCAGCGCGTCGGAGAGGTCGTGCAGTAGCAGCGCGGTCTCGTGAGAGAACACGCACGCTTTCGTGGACCAGAGCCAGAGGACGACAAGCTCTTCGTGGTCCATCGGGGGAAAATGGACGAGCCGGTAGATGCCGTGCCGCACGCGGTGCAGGCGGCCAGCGTGCAGGTGCTTTTGCAGAAGCTGTTGGGACACCCCAATCTCGGCCGCCTGCGCGCCCGTGAAATGGCCGTGCTGCGCCTCAGCAACGCCGTACAGGCGCGTCCAGCTGCTGGGGTGGGACTCGGTCGAGGTCATGCACAAAGATAAACCCAGAGTTTATCTTTGTGCAACCCGTCGGCGGCTGTGTAGGTGATCGCCAGGTCGTCTTTCCAGACGCCGCGCTCGCGCAGCTGCGAGAGGCCGACGAGGGTGTCGTCGTCGACGAAGTGGCCTTCGAGCGCTGCGGGAAATTGCCCTCGCGGCCGAAGCAGACGACGCCGACGTCGTAGACGCGGGCGACGCCGCGAGAGTCAAAGTAGCTCCACCGCAGCGGACCGCCGTCGTCGCTGGCGCGGTCGCCGTCGCTGCGTCCGATGATGGAGATGGAGTCGGGGAAGTCGGGGGGCTCGCAGCGCGCGCGGTGCAGCAAGAAACGACCGCCCTCGAGCCACTCGACATCGGCGGAGCCGACGACGACGACGCCGGGCAACATCGGTGGGTGGCGACGGTGCTCCATCCGCCGATGAGGCGTTGCAGATGGCGCAGCTCGACGTCGTCGCTGGCGGTGGTCTTCTTGTGAAACACGGTGTCAGCTCGAGATGGGCTTGCGCTTGCCGGCGAGGATCTCACCGAAATATTGCACGGTGCCCTGGTTGTACCAGTCTCTCGGACCGGTGAACTTCGCCGCGATCTTACCGTCAGGTGAAATGAGGTAGGTCTCGGGGAATTTGTGGGTGCCGTAGGCCGACGACGACTTCTTCGCCTGGTCCCACAACACCGTAAACGTGGGCTTGGTCTGGCCAAAGAAGCGGGCGATCTGGGCGGCGTCGTCGTCGACGGAGATGGCGACCATGGCGATGTCTTTGCCGTACTTGCGATTCAACATCTCCATCGACGGCATCTCGTCGCGGCAGGGGGCGCACCACGTGGCCCAGAAATTCAGGACGACCCACTTACCCTTGTAATCGCTGAGCTTGAAGTTACCACCACCGTCTTTTCCATCTTTGTAGACGGCGTTCAAGGCGATGTCAGGAGCGGGGACGCTGTCCCAGTCTTCGGGTTCGACGACGCTGTCGACGAGCAGACCCTGAAACTGCCGGCGCTTGGTGACCTCGTGGGTGACCATGCCGCCGATGG
>JANNAY010001401.1:0-6578 GCA_031384945.1 Deltaproteobacteria bacterium | reverse complement strand
CAGCGACGACGACAGCGCCACCGTCGAGGTCGACGCCCCCGCCAAGGCCGACGCCTGCGACGGCCTCGCCGACTTCTGCGACTGCGTCGTCGATGGCGACGGCCACGGCGTCTGCGGCGACCTCGCCGAGCGCTTCCCTGCCGCCGCTGCCGGACCCGGAGCTGTCGACGACGCTCCCGCCTGCTGCGCCTCGTTCGATCTGGCCGGCGTGGGATTCACAACCCTGGTTGGGCTTCTGCTGCGCCGCCGTCGTCGGCCCTGAACACGCAGACCGCGGTGACGACGCAGGCGAAGTGTGCTGAGTTGCCGCGGTGCTGTTGCTCGCCACCACGCTGACCGCGCTCGCCGTCGCCGCCCCTGTCAAGAAGGCCGAGCCGCGCCCCGTCGTCGTGCTCGACGTCGGCGTGAACGGCGTCGTCGACGGCCTCGGCAAAGACGAATTCGACGCCGTCAACGCCCGCGTCGCCGCCGCGTTTCAACACAACCCCGCATTGGTCGTCACTGTCGTCGACCGCGCCTGCAGCGACGAAGCCTGCGCCGCCGCCGCCGGACACGATGTCGTCTGGGCGACGGTGTCCAAGAACGGGGCGCTCTTCTTGCTTGATCTGCGCCTGCACGAAGAAGCCCGCGGCGGCTCGATCGTGCGCGCGCGGCTCGAGGCGCCCGACCTCGCGACCCTCGGCCTGCAGATCGACGACGCCGCGGTGCGCATGCTGGGCGGAGAGCCCGTGCGGCCCTTTCCCACCGCCGTCGTAGTCGGCGGCCTCGTCGGCGGCGTCGGCGTCATGGCCGCCGTCGTCGGCGGCGCTGGCGTCGTCTGGTCGCTCGCCGCCGACGACAAGCTCGCCGACGATTTGTTCGTCGCGTCTGCCATCACCGCCGGCGTGGGCGTCGTCGCCGCCGTCGTCGGCATCGCCGTCGTCGGCAGCAGCGTCGAAGAATGAGCGGCAGCAGCCGCGCCCACATCGACGGCACCGGCTGGCAGCTGTTGCTCGACAGCGGCCTGTCGATCAGCTGGGCGCGGCCCACCGACGGCGCGGCCATCCACCGCCGCGAAGAAGACGAATTTCGCGCGCGCATGAACGCCGGCCGCGCGCGCCTCGAGCGCCTCGTGCGTGACAGCGGGCTCGTCCTCGGCGACCCCGACGCGAACGTCGACGTCGACGGCGCTGCCCTGCCCGCGGCGCTGACATTTCCGATGCGCCTGCTGGTGCGAACGCGCGGCCATCCACAGTGCAGCGTGCGCTTGTTCCTGCAGAGCGGCGCCCGCGACGACGTCGTCCGCTTCGTCGACACCGTCCGCCCTTTGCTCGACGAGATCGCCGATCACAGCGCGCCGCTGCGCCGGTTGAAGCGCGGTCCGATCACGTTGTGTGTGCTCGGGGCCGGCGGCGGCCTCGGCAGAAACGTCGTCGACGCCGGCCTCGCCGCCGGACATCGCGTGCGCGCGCTCGTGCGCGACGCCGCGCGCGCCAACTTGCCCAGCGCCGTCGCGGTCGTCGTCGGCGACGCCAACGACAGCGCCGACGTCGCCCGCGCTGCCGACGGTGCCTGTGCCGTCGCGTTCTGCGTCAACCCGCCGTTGTCGACGTGGGCGATGACGTTTCCGCCGCTGCTCGAGGCGACGTTGACGGCGCTGCGGCCGACGTCGTCGACGCTGCTGTTTCCCGCCAACGTGTGGATCTACGGACGCGGCGGCGGCGGCCACACCGACGAGCGCGCCTCGCCAGCGCCGACGTCGTCACGGGGACGTCTGCGCCTGGCGATGGAGCAGCGCATCCAGCAGAGCGGTGTGCGCGCGCGCCGGCTGCGGCTGCCGGAATTCTACGGCGAGCACGTCGTCACGCTGACAGCGCACGCGATCCAAAAGGTGCTGCAGAACGAGCGCGTCTGGTGGCCGGGCGACGCCGACGCCGTCGTCGAATTCGTCTACTTGCGCGACGCGGCCGCGGCCCTCGTGGCGCTCGCCGCGCTCGGCGACGACGTCCGCGACGACCTGTTTCACCTGCCGGGCACGGTGACGACGCCGCGCGGCTTCATGGCCGAAGTCAGCCGCGCCGCCGGCGTCACCGCGCGCATCACGTCGGTGCCAACGCCATTGCTGCGCCTCGCCGCACGCTTCGACGCGACCGTCGCCGCCGTCGCCGACATCGGGCACTTGTGGACGCACCCCATCCTGCTCGACGGGCGGCGCTACCAAGAGAAGGTCGGCGCGCTGCCGCAGACGTCGTTGTCGACGGCGCTGGCGGCGACGGTCGCGTGGCACCGAGCGAACCCGTCGCTGAAGCTGCAGGGCTGAACCGATCGCTCAGGTCGTCGACGTGTGAGCGCGAGATCTGATCATGCTAAGCGTGCCTCGCTTGAGGTGAAGTCATGGGCGCGAAGAAGAAGCCAGTCGACGAAGAAGAAGTCTCAGAGACGCCGGACAAGAAGATGCCGCGACAGCGCGAGATCGCCGTGTCTGAGTTCTTCTCGAAGAACCGACACCTGTTGGGCTTCGACTCGCCGCAAAAGGCGTTGCTCACCGCCGTGCGCGAAGCCGTCGACAACGCGCTCGACGCTTGTGAAGAAGCGCGAATCTTTCCTGACATCGTCGTCGAGATCACCGAGGTCGAAGCCGCGGCGACGGCGTCGGGCAGCACCCGCTACAAAGTGCGCATCGAAGACAACGGCCCGGGAATTCCCAAGCCCGAGATCGGCAAGATCTTCGCGAAGCTGCTGTACGGCTCGAAGTTCCACCGCCTCAAACAGTCGCGTGGACAACAAGGAATCGGCATCTCTGCCGCGGTCATGTATGGACAAATGACCACCGGTGAGCCGTCAATTGTCCTCTCGAAAATGAAGGGCTCGCGCACCAACAAGATCAAGCTGTTCATCGACACGGCGAAGAACCAGCCGAAGTACGACAGCGAAGAGATCGACGACAGCGACTGGTGGAAGCAGAAGGCCTCGGGTACCTCAATCGAGATTCTGCTGATCGGCCAGTACAAAGGGGGTCGACACGGCGTCGAGGCCTATTTGAAGCAGACTTCTCTCGCGAACCCGCACGCGAGAATTCTCTTCAAGTTTCACAAAGCCGCGACCAAAACCCAGCAGGCCAACACCGAGACCACCGACCTGTCGCGGGTCATCCACGAGCTGCCGAAAGAGCCCGTCGAGATCAAACCGCACCCGCACGGCATCGAGCTCGGAACGTTGCAGCAGCGGTTGCAAGACGCCGGCAAGCAAGAGGTCGCCCACTTTCTCGCCAACAACTTCTCGCGGGTGACGGCGCAGATCGCCCACGAGATCGTGACCAACTCCGGGCTGTCGGTGAAGACCGCGTCGTCGTCGCTGTCGCGGGGCGACGCTGAGAAGCTCTACAACACGCTGCAGGCGACCAAGCTGATGGCGCCGCCGACGTCGTGCCTCTCGCCCATCGGCGAAGAGGCCGTCATCAAGGGGCTCTACGCGCTCTTCGGCGACCGCAACAACCTGCAAGACGACGATGACCTCGAGCACCTCACGCCCGAAAAGGCCGCGGGGCCGAAGTCGTTGCTCACCGACGAGCAGAAGAGGCTCGCCGAGGCGGGCGCGCTGTCGACGGCGGCGGCCACTGCGTCGAGCGCGAACAAGAAGCTGCCCGGCAAGAAGGTCGGCAAGCAGTCCGACATGTTCACGATGAACGCGCCGGTGCCCGAGACGATGTTGCCGCAGGCGTCTTTGCCGCCGACGCCCGTCGAGGTGCCGCAGCCCGGCAGCGAGAAAGCGAAGATCGAGACCGACGAAGAGGGCGCCGCCGCCATCGTCATCGGCGACAACGTCTTCGTCACCGCCGTCACCCGGCCGCCGGCGATCTACCGCGGCAATCCCTTCCAGGTGGAGTGCGGAATTCTGTACAGCAAAGATCTCAGGGCCGACGAGTTAGCTAAGGTCTTTCGCTTCGCGAACCGCGTGCCTTTGCTGTATCAGGCTTCTGCATGCGCCATGACGAAGGCGGTCGTGTCGGCGCCGTGGCGCTCGTACGAGGTGCAACAGAGCAAGGGCGCGCCGCCCACCGGACCTCTCGTCTTGTTGGTCCACATCGCTTCAGCTTGGGTACCCTACACTTCAGAGTCGAAAGAAGCGATCGCGCACTACCCTGAGGTGCTCAAAGAGATGCGCCTCGCGATCATGGAGGCGGGTCGTCGCCTGCAAAAGTTTCTGCGCCGTCGTCGTCGTGAAGTCGATGAGCAGAAGAAGCGCGACTACATGACGAAGTACCTCGACACGATCGGCGAGGCTCTCCAAGAGATTCTCGGTCTCACGGGCAAGCAGCGCGATGAGACCACCGAGTCGCTCAAGCTCGTGCTTGAGCAGTCGCGCGCTGAGTCTGTCAGCGACGAAGAGCGCAAGTCGAAGAAGGGCAAGACGACACTGCCGACATCGGCCGCGTCGCTGCCGCCGACGACGCTGCTGCCGACGTCGACGTTGCCGTCGCCGGCAAAGGCGTCGAAGAAGGCGTCCGCGAAGGCTGAAGCGAAGTCCGAGGCGCCTGCGAAGGCGGTTGCGAAGGTCGAGGCGGCGAAGCCCGCGAAGGTCGAGGCGAAGAAGTCCGCGGCGGCCGCGAAGGTCGAGGCGAAGAAGCCCGCGACCGCCGCGAAGGTCGAGGCGACGAAGCCTGCGAAGGTCGAGGCGAAGAAGCCCGCGAAGGTCGAGGCGAAGAAGCCCGCGAAGGTCGAGGCAAAGAAGCCCGCGCCGAAGAAAGAAGCGGCGAAGAAAGCAGCGCCGAAGAAGAAGGCAGCGGCGACGACAAAAGCGCCGGCGAAGAAGCCGGCGAAGAAGAAGTGAACCAAGTAGCAGCTGCCTGCGTCGTCGTTGGAGGCTTCGTCGTCTCCGTCGTCTTCGGCGGCTGCGCGACGACGAAGAGCCCGCCGCGCACGACGTTCTCGCTCGACGAAGACGTGGTCGGCGAAGCAGGACCGCGCTGCGGACAGAAGCTGCAAGTGGTGCCGGGGCCCGTGCCTGCGAGCACGCGAGAGATCGTGCGGTGGTCGCTGACGACGTCGGCGCCAGTGACGATGCAGCAGATGGAGGCAGCGCTGAAGTCGGCGGCGAAGAAGCATTGCGCCGACGGCATCGCGCTGTTGCAGGCGATCGTCGACGACGGCGTCTCGACCGCGGCGGTCACGTCGGTGTCGGCGGTCGCATGGACGACGGTCGAACTGGCGCCACAGAACGACGCGAAGATCGACGTGCCGCCAGACTTCTGACCGCCGTGCAGCTTCCCGCTCCGCAGGCCGCACGCCTCTGCTTTCACCCTCTCCACAGCGAGGCTTGGCGAGCGGCCGCGGCCCGCGTTCGCGAATCGGCCTGGAGAGGGTCGGGCGCAGCGAGGGGTGAGGTCTGCCGGACGGGCGCCGATGGGTTTTGGGCGCCGTCACACCTCGGCGAGGGCGTCGCGCACGGTGAGCCGCGAGAGCGGCGCCGAGGCGACGACACCAGCGACCACGTCGCCGACGACAACGACGATGGCCCAGACCACGGGCGCCCGCGGATCGAGGACGAAGGGCAAGGCAGCCATGAAGCCGAGGCTGCCGATCACACTGTCGAGCAGCCAGGTCACGAGCAGCGACAACGCGAAGGCGAAGAGCTGGCCCGCGACGCTGGCGACGACGCCCTCGACCATGATGGCGCGGCGCAGGCGACGCGGACCGGCGCCCAGCGCCATCATCACGCCAAGCTCACCGGTGCGCTCGACGATGCCGATCGACAGCGTCGTCGAGAGCCCCAGCACGCCGACGACGCCCATGGCGACACCGAGGGCCAACAGCGCGCGGATCAACAGCGCGATGTGACCGTCGACGGCGGCCTCCAACTCGCTGAGCGGCAAGAGCGCGTCGACGGCCACGCGCTCGTCGAGCAGCAGGCGATCGAGCGCGGCGACGGCAACGGCGGCGTCGCCGGCGCGCAGCCGCAGCAAGCGGCCCGGTCCTGCCAGCCGCTCAAAGGTGCGCAGCGGCACATAGGCGATGCCGGCAGCGCCGACCTCTTCGACGACGCCGACGACGACGAAGTGGCCGACGACGCCGTCGAGCGCGACGTCGATGCGCTCGCCGAGCACCACGGGGCGCCGCAGCTGGGCCGCCGCGCCGTGGTTCAGCACGACAGCGTCGACATCGTCGTCGTTGAGCCAGCGTCCCTGCAGCAGCGGAAAGCGCACGAGGCGCGACGATGGCGGCGGGGCCAGGACCGTGAGGCTGCCGTGGCCTTTGTCGGGCCAGGTGCGCACCACATCGACGCGGCCAGGACGCGCAAAGGCAGCAGGCGACACACCCCACACCTCACCCGGCGCGATCTTGAACACGCTGTCCAGCAGCGCCGGCGAGGGCGGCGCGTGCAGCCGCAGCTCGACGGCGTAGTCGCGCTGCTCGCCGACGCGGTCGATGTTCACGCGCCAGCTGCGCCCGACGTTCAGGGCGCTCTGAAAGATGGCACCCGACGTCGCCAACAGCGCCAACAGCAGCGCGGTGCGCGCCGGACGCCGCACGAGGTTGCGCAGCGAGAGCGGCAGCGCGGTCACGGCGAGGCGCGGCGCGACCGCGGCGCCGTTGCGGTCA
>JANNAY010001386.1:0-2931 GCA_031384945.1 Deltaproteobacteria bacterium | reverse complement strand
GTAGCGGAATTCAGAGGCGAGCTCGACGTCGACGGGCATGCGCGCGAGCTGTTCGATGACGTAGCGGCCGACGAGGCCGGCGTGCCACGAGGTGCCGCAAGCGATGACGACGATGCGCTTGGTGGCCTTCAATATCTCGTTGTCGACGCCGTCGAGCAGCACGTTGGCTTCGTCGAAGCCGAGGCGTCCGCGCAGCGTGTCGGTGATGGCGCGCGGCTGCTCGGTGATCTCTTTGTGCATGAAGTGCTTGTGGCCGCCCTTTTCGGCGAGCACCGCGCTCCACGTGATCGTCTTCGTGGGCCGCTCGACCGGCGCGCCGCTGTCGTCGACGATGACCACGCCGCTGGCGGTGACGACGCCGCAGTCGCCGTCTTCGAGAAAGATGAAGTCGCGCGTGTGGGCGAGCACCGCGGGCACGTCGCTGGCGAGAAACATCTCGCCGTCGCCTTTGCCGACCACGAGGGGCGACGCGAGCCGCGCGAAGCCGATCGAGCCGGGCAGCTTGTCGTCGACGACGGCGAGGGCGTAGGCGCCGTGGACGCGGCCGACCGCGGCACGCACCGCGCCGAGCAGGTCTTTGCCGTCTTTGCGGGCCACCGCGATCAAGTGCGCGAAGATCTCGGTGTCGGTGTCGCTCGTGAAGACGCGACCCTGCTGCTCGAGCTCTTTGCGCAGCTCGCGGTGGTTCTCGATGATGCCGTTGTGCACGACGGTGATGCCGTCGCTGGTGTGCGGGTGCGCGTTCTTCTCAGATGGACGCCCATGGGTCGCCCAGCGCGTGTGGCCAATGCCGGTGTTGCCTGGGCAGGGCTCTGTCGACAGCCGCGCCTTCAACGCCGCCAGCTTGCCGACGGCGCGCCGCACGGTGCGCTCGCCTGTCGTCGTCAGCGTGCAAATTCCCGCGCTGTCGTAGCCGCGGTACTCGAGCTTCTGCAGCCCCTCGACGAGGACGGGCTCAGCCAGCCGCGGTCCCGTGTAGCCAACAATTCCGCACATGCGTTGCTCCTCGTCGTTGTGTCGTGTCGCGCAAAAGCCTCCGCGGTGGATCGCGATTCCGACGCTCGGCGGCAAGTGTTGCTGTGTGTCTCTGCGGTGACGACGTCAAATGCTTCGGTCTGGCACGGCCGTGATCCACCGCCGGGTCGTTGCAGGGCGGCGGGTGCCTGCTAACAGCCGCTGCGTCCGTCCTTCCGGAGGTCCCCATGTTGCGTTCTCTGAGCCTGCTCGCCGCGTTGTCGTCGACGTTGTTCTTCTTTGCTTGCCCGAGCACCCCCCCCATCGAAGGCGAGGGGGACGACGGCCGCGAAGGCGAAGGCGAAGGCGAGGAAGGCGAAGGCGAAGAAGGCGAAGGCGAAGAAGGCGAAGGCGAAGGCGAAGAGGGCGAAGGCGAAGAAGGCGAAGGAGAAGGAGAAGGAGAAGGAGAAGGAGAAGGAGAAGGCGAAGGAGAAGGCGAAGGAGAAGGAGAAGGCGAAGGCGAAGGCGAAGGCGAAGGCGAAGCCCCCGTTCTCGGCGACGGCATCGACGACGTCCGCGCCGCCGCGGTCGGCGCCATCGACATCGACGTGCGCGACGTCGCCGTCACGTACGTCCGACCGTCGTTTGACGCGACCAACAACCAGGGCGGCTTCTATGTGCAGCAGACGGCGGGCGGCCCGGCCATCTTCGTGCGCGACAACACCGCCACCGCCGGCGTCGAGGTCGGCGACGTCGTCACCTTCACCGCCACCGAGACGGTGCTCTCTGAAGGGCGCACTGAGATCAGCGCGTTCAACGGGCTCGTCATCGACGCTGTGCGCGGCGACGTGACCGCGATGATCCAAGACTTCAGCAACGACGCAGCCCTCGTCACGGGCATCGCCGACCGCGAGAGCGAGCTGCAGCGCACGACCGTGACGCTGACGTCTGACGTCACCGCCAACGGCGGCGCCGGCTTCAAGAAGGCCGCCGCGACGACCGCGGCCCTCTCGGCGGCGCCGACAGGCGTCACGCTGCGCCTCGCCCCTGCGGTCGTTGCCGCTGCTGGGCTCGGCACCGGCTGCAGCGTCACCGTCAAGAGCCCCCTGGGCCACGCCAAGATCGGCGCGAACCCGGAAGAAGCCCAGGTCACGGCGTGGGAACTGTCACAAATCACCAGCGTCGCGGGCTGCGAGGCGCGGCTCGAAAGCGCCGTCGCCATCGACGCGACCCACGTCTCTCTGAGCTTCGACCGGGCCGTCGATCCGAACGCGCCTGTGTCTGGCTTCGCCGTCTTCATCAGCGATCCCGACGCGCCGCTCGGCGTCTTTGACGTCGTCGTCAACGGGGCCACCGTGGTGCTCGAGACCGATGTGCAAGACAGCGGCACCGACTACACCGTTGAGGTCGGCGACGGCGTCAACGACGTCTTCGGCGCCAACTTCGCCGACGATGGCCGCAACGCCCACTTC
Source organism: Deltaproteobacteria bacterium (assembly GCA_031384945.1). GTDB lineage: Bacteria > Myxococcota > UBA727 > UBA727 > VGSZ01 > VGSZ01. The sequence goes on along the minus strand of JANNAY010001386.1, from coordinate 505 downwards.
GACGGCTTCGCCCAGGCCTCAGGCTGCCCGGCCGCCGGCGGTGGCGTGTTCATCTCCGAGGTCGCCGATACGAATCCCAACACCGAGGCCCGCTTCGTCGAGTTTTTCAACGCCGGCGCGACCGCCTTCGATCTGACGGGCAAAACGCTGAAGTTCATCCCCAACGGCGGCGGGCTCGCGGCGGCGCAGAACATCGCGCTCAGCGGCAGCGTGCCGTCGTGCGGCACCTTCGTCGTCACCAAGAGCCTCGCCCAGTTCGCCATCGCCTACCCGGGCATCGTGCCGAACCAGTCCTCGGGCACCGTCAACTCCAACGGCAACGACGTCTACGCGCTCGCCGAGGGCGCCACGATCATCGACGTCTACGGCGTGATCGGCGTCGATGGCGTCGGCGAGCCGTGGGAGTTTCTCGACAGCACCGTCAGCCGAAACGCCAACGTGATCGCCGGCACCTCGACGTTCAACGTCGCCGAATGGACGATCACGCCTGACACCGGCGGCGGCG
>JANNAY010001342.1:0-1890 GCA_031384945.1 Deltaproteobacteria bacterium | reverse complement strand
GCATCGGCGTGGTCTCGCGCGAGGTCTTCAACAAACAGATCAGCGTCGATCAGGTCTACGCGCTGCGGCACCTGACGCTGCCCGACGGCGTCGTCGTCGCCGTCGGCGGCGTCTCTGGCGTGCTCTATGACTTGCAGGCGTGCATCCGCCACCGCGCGCCGCTGATGATCGGCTTCGTCGCCGCCGTCATGTTCTTCGTCTTGTTCCTCGTCTTCGGCTCGGTGACCCTGCCCATCAAAGCGATGATCATGAACTCGCTCTCGCTGACCGCGAGCTTTGGCGCCCTCGTCTGGGTCTTTCAAGACGGCCGCTTCACCGAGTTGCTACACTATGAACCGCTGCATCTCAGCGATGCCACACAACCATTGATCCTGTTTGCCGTCGTCTTCGGCTTGAGCATGGATTACGAGGTGCTTCTGTTGTCGCGCGTCCGCGAAGAATTCGAGCGCAGCGGCGACAACGAGCTCAGCGTCGCCCGCGGCCTCGCCCGCACCGGCCGCCTCATCACGAACGCTGCCGCGCTGCTGGTGGTTGTCGTCGGGGCGTTCATCACTTCCGACATCTTGTTCATGAAGACCCTCGGCGTCGGCATGGCCCTCGCCGTCGGCCTCGATGCCACCATCATCCGCGCGCTGCTGGTTCCTGCGACCATGCGGTTGATGGGCAAGTGGAATTGGTGGGCGCCGGCTCCGCTGAAACGCCTATGGTTGAAAGCCGGGCTCGGAGATCATTCACACTAGGGTGATGACGCTCCGGCCGCGGCGACCATTGTCGTCTGCGAGCGCACAGGCCGGCCAGATTTTTGGTTTGCGCTGCGCGCAGCTGGAGCGAAGCGGTTCGCCGACGCTGCCGATGCCGACGCCGACGCCGACGCCGCCTACACTGCCGACGCCAACGCACGACGACGACACTGCAGGCGGCGCGGACGGGCGGGGGCGTCCCGGCCGACCCGCGGCAACATCGAGGCGCCAAGGCGACAGCGGAACCGAGATGCTCCGCCGCCGAGACTTGTTGCCGCGCGGGCGGACCGGGACGCTCCCGCCCGTCCGCGACGCCGTCGAGCCAACGACGCCTACTTCTTCTTGTTGTTCTTCGGCGTCGTCTTCGCCTTCTTCTTCGGCGGCGATCCACCACCACCGCCGCGCGACTCGAAGAGCGCGCGCAGGTCTTCGGGACCGCGAATGCGCGCCGGCGGCTCAGGCTTCGGCGCCTCTTTCGACGACGTCGGCTCAGGCGGCTTCGGCGTCTTCTTCGTCTGCTGCTGATCGTCGTACTTCTGCTGGCGCTCTTTCGTGCGCTGCTTCTTGTCGCGATCGTTGGCGTACTTCTGGTTGCGACGCTCGCTGAGCATCGCCTGGCGCTCTTCGACGTAGATGCGCTCTTCCGGCGTCGCCGTGCCGTCTTCGACATGCGCGAGGGCGGTCTCGTAGGCGGCAGCGCGGGCCTTTTCACCTCGACCGCGCCCATGCGGATCGGGCAGGTCGATGGCCGGACGCACCGGAGTCTTCGGCGGCGGCGCCGGCTGTTGGGCCTGCACGGTCTCACGACGACGTTCACGCTTCGAGACGGGCTGATCGCGTCCCCCATCGCGTCCCCCATCGCGTGCCCCATCGCGTCCACGCCGCTGCTGCTGCTGCGGCCCCGGGCGCGCATCGGTGCGCGGCGACCACGTCGCTTTGGCCTCGGTGACGGCCGGACGCTTGTCGTCTTTCACCAACGGACCGGCACGCAAGAAGCCGATCTGTCGACGAGAGAGGTCGACGCCAGCGACCTCGGCGTCGAAGCGGACGCCGAAGGTGATGACGTCACGCGACTTCTCACCGCGCAGGGTCAGCGCCTGCTCGTCATAGGCGAAGTACTCGGAGCCGAGATCTTGCATGCGAACAAGAC